>DMBA01000250.1 GCA_003446315.1 Ruminococcus sp.
TGACATCCTCAACTTCACCGATCAGCACCTTGGTGTTTTCCGGCACTTCCACGCCGGAGAGCTGTGCGATTCTGAATGCGCTCTGACCGACAATCTGCGCATTCAGGGAGCCGTTGATAATGATGGTATGCCGGACTTTGTCAAGCTCCTCGCCGCTGAGAAAATAGCAGCCGCGTGCGAGAAACTCTGCCTTGACCTTGTCATAGATCTTATCCAGCACGATCGTGGACTGTTCCGATGCACAGATCATGCCGTTATCGAAGGTCTTGGAATGCACGATGGAGTTGACGGCGAGTATGATATCAGCGGTATCGTCGATGATGGCGGGGGTGTTGCCTGCGCCGACACCGAGTGCAGGTTTGCCGCTGGAATAAGCTGAATGCACCATGCCGGGGCCGCCGGTTGCCAGAATGATATCAGAATATTTCATGACGGTATTGGTCATATCCAGCGAAGGTTTGTCGATCCAGCCGATCAGACCTTCCGGTGCACCTGCTTTATAAGCTGCTTCTGCAACGATCCGTGCTGCTTCGATGGTAGAGCCCTTTGCACGCGGATGCGGTGAGATGATGATACCGTTTCTTGTTTTGAGTGTGATGAGTGTTTTGAAGATGGCAGTAGAGGTGGGGTTGGTGGTCGGGATGACCGCAGCAATGACACCGATCGGTTCTGCGATGCGCATGGTGCCCATAGATTCATTGCGCTCAATGACACCGCAGGTTTTGGTATCGCGGTAAGCGTTATAAATATATTCGGAAGCAAAGTGGTTTTTAATGACCTTATCTTCCATAACGCCCATGCCGGTTTCTTCAACAGCCATTTTTGCAAGCGGGATTCTTGCCTGATTTGCAGCAATGGCTGCCGCGCGGAAGATCGCATCTACCTTTTCCTGCGGGAAAGAAGCGTATTCTTCCTGTGCTTTTCTGACACGCGCAAGCAATGCTTTCAGCGCGTCAACCGTATCAACAATAGGATACTGTTTCATGAGAAGCCTCCAAGCTAAACTAAAAGATGGTGGGTTTGGCGGTATAAAAAAGCGGCAATATGTGCTCCGTGCTCCGAAAACCGGATCCGGAGACATACGCCGCCTTTTTCCTGAGTTATTATAGTGGGCTTTCGGACAAGTGTCTGCTTATCCGATGACAGAGAGCAGCACGCCTGCTGCAACTGCCGAGCCGATAACGCCCGCAACATTCGGGCCCATCGCGTGCATCAGCAGGAAGTTTGTCGGATCGGTCTCTGCGCCGACCTTCTGAGAAATACGGGCAGCCATCGGAACAGCAGAAACGCCTGCGGAACCAATCAGCGGATTGACCTTGCCCTTTGTGACTTTATACATGATCTTGCCGAAGACCAGACCGCATGCCGTACCGAGCGAGAATGCGATGACACCCAGCAGCATGACGCCGCCGAATTTCAGGCTGAAGATCTGGTCTGCTTTGGTGGTCGCACCGACGGAAACACCGAGGAAAATGGTGATAATGTTCATCAGTGCATTCTGTGCGGTGTCGATCAGACGGGCTGCCACGCCGGATTCCTTGAGCAGGTTGCCGAACATCAGCATGCCGACCAGCGGTGCTGCGGACGGAACCAGCAGGGAAACGATGATGGTAACAGCAATCGGGAAGATGATCTTTTCCGTTTTGGAAACGGTGCGGAGCTGTTCCATTTTGACGCTGCGCTCTTTCTTGGAAGTCATGGCACGCATGATCGGCGGCTGGATGATCGGAACCAGTGCCATGTATGTATATGCAGCCAGTGCGATATTACCGGTTGTGATTGCACCGCCGCCTGTCAGCAGTCGGGTGGAAACATAGATTGCAGTCGGGCCGTCCGCACCGCCGATGATTGCGATGGAACCGGCTTCTGCTGCGGTAAAGCCCAGCAGACCTGCTACAACGAAGGTGAAGAAGATGCCGCCCTGTGCAGCAGCGCCGAGCAGAAAGCTCTTGGGGTTAGCGATCAGCGGGGAGAAATCGGTCATACAGCCGATGCCGAGAAAGATCAGCGGGGGATATAATTGCAGCTTGACACCCAGATACAGGATATCCAATAAGCCGCCTTCCTTTAGCACTTCCCCGTAATTGACATGCCCGTCAACAAGTACCCAGAGTTCGGGGTGATAAAGCCCTGCCATCGGAAGATTGGTCAGCAGCATGCCGAACGAGATCGGGAGCAGCAGCAGCGGCTCGAAGCCCTTGGCAATTGCCAGATACATAAACACAAAGGAAATCAGAATCATCAGCAGATTCTTCCAGCCGCCGTCTGCAAACAAAGCATGCAGACCGCTGTCTGACCAGAGACCGCTGACGGTATTGGTGAAGAAATCTAATACACCGCCCATGTTTGAGTCCTCCAAATATTGATCTTTTTTCTGTACGGCAGCCGTTTTATCAGGAAGCGGACACCGTGTGCGGGATGCGTTGTCTTAATGAATATAGTATAAGCTGTGCAGATCAGAAAGGCTGGGTTGCGCTGATGCGTCCTGCCTGTGCCCATGCAGCGCGTCCGGAATTGCGGGTGACCTGCTTGACCGAACGGATCTGATACTGCTTGCCGTCTGCCTCACTCATTGCGGAGATGGCAGCCATGATGACGGCGATCACTTCTTCGTCTTCATCGGATGCGGCAGGCTTTGCTGCCGGTTTTGCGGGTGCTGCTTTTGCGGGTGCCGGTTTTGCCGGTGCAGCCTTTGCAGGAGCAGCTTTTTTCGGTGCCGGAGCAGATTTTTTTGTCTGATCGGCTTTGCGGAAAATGGAGCCGGACACATTCAGGAAGAAGACCAGAATGAGCAGTGCGCTGAATACAACGAGCAGACCGATCACGGTCATGGCAAAGATTTGCGTACCGTCCAGCTTTTCCGTTCCGACGAGAACTATATCTGCCAGAACGAACGGGTTCAAGAACATGGAATGACCTCCCTTGATTTATTACATACAAACTTATTATACTATATTTTGCGAAAAAACGCAAGTCTTTTCTGCGGAAAAATATAGAAGATTCGAAGCGCAAAATTGGCTGATTTTCCGAAGCACAATATTTGCAGGCGCTCCGCAGCGGAAAACGCGCCGGATATTTGCCGGTATACTTGACGAGATCGGGGTTGATGTGGTATAATATGATTGCATAGTATGGGGTATTGTGCCCGGAACGGCTGCCCTGTATGCACAAAAATATGATAACCGGAAAAGGGGTTTGTATTATGTCATTTGACAGACTGATTGCGAAAATCATCAGCATGAAGAATCCGACAGTTGCCGGACTGGATCCGAAACTGGACTATGTGCCGGAATATCTTCGCAAGAGCTTCCTTGAGGAAGACGGCGAGACCCTGAAAGCGGCGGCAAAAGCAATTTTCCGCTATAATCAGATGCTGATTGATGCACTTTGTGATATTGTGCCTGCGGTGAAGCTGCAAGCGGCATACTATGAAATGTACGGACATCACGGTGTCAAGACGCTGGAACGTACCATCCGCTATGCACGGCTCAAGGGCATGTATGTCATTACGGATGCAAAGCGCAATGACATCGGTGCGACCATGGAAGCCTATACAGCAGCCCATCTCGGCTCTGTGCAGATCGGTACTACGGAATGTGAACCGTTCGGCGCGGATGCACTGACCGTCAACGGCTATCTCGGCACGGACGGCATTTCCCCGCTGCTGAATGTCTGCAAAGAGCGTGACAAGGGCATTTTTGTGCTCTGCAAGACTTCGAATCCGTCTTCCGGTGAATTTCAGGATCTGGAAATTGACGGTGTGCCGCTTTATGCAAGAATGGGCGACAAATGTGAAGAATGGGGCGCAGATACCATCGGTACATACGGCTACAGCGCGGTCGGTGCGGTTGTCGGCGCGACCTATCCGGAGCAGCTTGTGGAGCTGAGAAAGCGTCTGCCGCATACCATGTTCCTCGTGCCGGGTTACGGCGCACAGGGCGGCGGTGCAGCAGGTGTCGCAGGCGGATTTGATGAAAAGGGACTCGGCGCTGTTGTCAACAGCTCCCGTGCGATCCTCTGTGCATATAAGAAGGAAGGCTGCGATGAGCGCGATTTTGCCGGTGCAGCCCGCAGAGAAGCGATCCGGATGCGGGAAGATCTGAACACTTATATCAAACTCGGCTGATCCCCCCATCGTGTCGGATATGCAGCAAGATGCGATCAAATCAACGTAAAGGGAAGCAACACCTGCGGATGATGAGAACGCAAACGCGCTTCTCCGGAAGATGCAATTGGCACAGGCAGGCGAACGCCCGGTCGATCATCTTGCGCAGAAATATGAGAAAAAGCTGCCGGTCGGCACGGATTCCTATGAGAAAGAAAGTGCGCACTTCGGCATCTGCTCTGCTGCGTTTGCAAGAAGCGAGATCATTGACGGCAATGCGCTTATCAGCAAGGAGCAGGTTACCGATACCGAAGGCGTGATTTTTTACAGTATCATTCCCGGCGCGATCGTGACGGTCATTCTGCTGACCGTTCGGCGCGTGAAGTCCCGGGAAGGAACAATCCTGAGGGAGAAAAACATGAAACAGGACAAATACACCGAAAAACTGACCTATCAGATCCGCAGCATGGAGCAGCTCACGGCTGCTGCGTGGAGTATGGTCATCGAATGTCCGGATGTCGCTGCTAAGGCACAGCCGGGACAGTTCGTCAATCTGCTGCCGGACGGGAATTTCACCCTGCGCAGACCGATCTCGATTTGCGGCATTGATCCGGAAGCAGGGACGCTGCGGATCGTGTTTGAGGTGCGCGGCAAAGGTACGGAAGCCCTTTCAAAGCTCCGCGCAGGCGATACGGTCAATATGCTTGCACCGCTTGGGCACGGCTTTACGCTGCCGGCACCGGATAGCCGCGTCATTCTGATCGGCGGCGGAATCGGTACGCCCCCGATGGTGCCGCTTGCACAATATTTTGGAAAGAATGCCGTTGTCATCAGCGGCTTCCGCAAGAAAGATGCTGTGATTTTGCAGGAAGATTTTGCTGCCGCCGGCGCAAAAACCATCCTTTGCACCGATGACGGTTCTGCCGGCAGATACGGTCTTGTGACGCTGCCGCTGGAAGAAGAAATTGCAGCAGAGAAACCGGCACTGATCTGTGCATGCGGGCCTCTGCCGATGCTGAAAGCGGCTGCGGCGATCGCATCTGCAAATGAGATCCCGTGTCAGGTATCGCTGGAAGAACGTATGGGCTGCGGCATCGGTGCATGTCTGGTCTGTGCATGCCGCACCCGTGACGAAAACGGCGATGAACAATATCAGCATGTATGTAAAAACGGGCCTGTATTCAATGCGGAGGAGGTGATCTGGTAATGGCTGATCTGTCTGTGAATATCTGCGGAATTCCGTTCAAAAATCCGATCATTCCGGCATCCGGCGTGTTCGGATACGGACGGGAATATGAGCAGTATTATGATCTTTCGAGACTCGGCGGCATTGCAACAAAGGGCACGACCGGCACGAAGCGCACCGGCAATCTTGCGCCGCGTGTGGCAGAGACAACTTCCGGCATGCTGAATTCCGTCGGTTTGCAGAATCCCGGCATTGATGCGTTTATTGCCAATGAATTGCCGCATCTGCTTGCATGCGATACGGTGATCCTTGCAAACATTGCCGGCTCGACTGCTGAGGAGTGTGCGGAGGTCGCAGCAAAACTCGATCAGACCGATGTGCATATGATCGAGCTGAACATCTCCTGCCCGAATGTCAAGCAGGGCGGCGCAGCATTCGGTACATCCTGTACTGCGGCGGCTGCTGTGACGGCTGCTGTCCGGAAGGCAACGAAAAAGCCGCTTTGCGTCAAGCTCAGCCCGAATGTCACAAGCATTACAGAGATCGCAAAGGCGGTGGAAGCAGAAGGTGCAGATGCACTGTCACTCATCAATACGCTGCTGGGTATGCGCATCGACCTCAGAACCCGCAGACCGATTCTGCACAATAATATGGGCGGTTTTTCCGGTGCTGCGATCTTTCCGGTCGCTGTCCGGATGGTCTGGCAGGTTGCAAATGCGGTCAAACTGCCGGTCATCGGCATGGGCGGCGTGATGTCCGGTGAGGATGCAGCCGAACTGATGATGGCAGGCGCATCGGCTGTACAGGTCGGCACGGCGATCGTGCAGGATCCGTATGCGCCGCTGCGGATCATTGATGAACTGGATGCATGGCTGGATCGGAATGAAATCGCTTCGGCAGCAGAACTGACAGGAAGCGTCAAAGCATGGTGACAAGCGTCTATCTGGTTCGTCACGCAGAGGCGGAAGGAAATGTAAAAGAATTCTTTCAGGGCAATATCGACACGGAACTGACGGAAAAAGGCAGGCAGCAGATCGCATGCCTTGCAGAACGGTTTCGGGAGATCCCGCTGGAAGCTGTTTATGCAAGTCCGTTCCGGCGGGCAAAGCAGACCGCAGATGCAGTGAATCTGTATCACGGGCTGCCGATCGTGCCGGAATATGCGCTGCGCGAGATCAACGGCGGCGATTGGGAAGGCTGTGCGTGGAAGGATTTGCCTGTGCGTTATCCGGAAGCGTATCGGCTCTGGACAACGGATATGCCGGCATTCTGTGCACCGAACGGCGAACCCATGCGGGAAGTCTACAGCCGCATGCGGGAGATCCTGACGGAGATCGCCGGAAACAATGCAGGCAGAACCATCGCTGTGGTATCGCATGGCTGTGCACTGCGGAATTTTCTTGCATATGTGGAATCCGGCACGATCAACGGTCTTGCAGATGTCGGATGGTCAGATAATACGGCGGTTTCGCTGGCGGAATATGATGTGGAAGCGGGCACATGGAAGCTGATCTTCAAGAATGATGCTTCGCATTTGCCGCCTGCGCTTTCCACGCTGCGCGGTTCCGCGTGGAATCGTTATGAGAAGGAGTCGGGATGATTATATTCGGAGTGGATTTCGGTGACACCCGTACAGGCTGGGCGGTCTGCGACAAATCAGAGATGCTGGCATCGCCGGCGGGCGTATTGACAGAGCGCAGCTTTGTGAAGTGCATTGAAAAAACCGCGGAGAAAGCAAAGGAAGTCCGTGCGGAGCTGATCGTGGTCGGATATCCGAAGAATATGGACGGAAGCTGCGGTGCACGGGCGGAAAAATGCGCGGCATTTGCAGAACAACTGCAAGAAGCGGCGGGGATTCCGGTGCAGCTCTGGGATGAGCGCTGCACAACGGTTTCGGCGCATCAGATCCTGAATGTGACCGATACACGCGGCAAGAAGCGCAAGGCGGTCGTGGATGCGGTTGCGGCAACGATCATTCTGGAGAGCTATATGGCATATCGCAAGAACCATAAGGAAGCATAAAAACAAGAGGTGAAGCCAATGCGGTTTCACCTCTTGCTGTTTTCTGCGCAAAAGCTGCCTGCTATCGGATCAGCTCGGAAACGCTGTCCATGACCGCGCCGATCGCGTGCATGGCTTTGACGGTGCGGCGTTTCAGCTTTGATTTCTCACTGCCGGATGCACTGCTGATAAAATACCCGATCATGCCGGCGGCAGCGCCTGCTGCCATGCCTTTTACGATCGCCTGCATTTGCATGTGAATCGCTCCTTTCTGCGTTGATACAGATAGTTTGCCGCAGCGGAAGCCTGCTATGCCTGTCAGATTCTGAAAGAAATCCGGACTCCCGCGGCGGGAATCCGGATCTTTGATTATTCGTTGATATATCCTTCGATATACTCGACAGCATCGCCGACTGTGCTGATTCTGTCCACTGCATCGTCCTCGACTGCGATATCGAATTCTTCCGAGATTGTTTTCATCAGCAGCGTGATATCCAGCGAATCTGCCTGAAGATCGTCAATAAAATCAGCATCCATCGTGACCTCATCTTCATCAACATCGAGCTGATCCAAAATGATGTCCTTGAGTTTTTCGAATACCATGTAATCTGCTCCTTTCTGTTATGTGATAGTCTGTGCGCATGCAGAAAAGTCTGCCGGTCACATTGCTTATAGTATATCCGTTTGTTTGAAAAAGGTCAATATCTTTTTGCAGATTTTCCGGAAAAACGGCGTAAAAATTCGTGCAAAAGATTTCGGTTTGCTTTGGCTACTTTGCACAAAAGTGCTGGAATCAGGCAGTTATTTGAATGCGGCAGTCTGCATTTTTGAGGATACAGCGCCATTCTGACGGCGTGCAGGCAGATGCTTCGGATATTCCGTCGCGTGCGGCAGTCTCGCGCAGAAAGAGCAGATCGGCACCGGATGCGCCTGCGGTTTGCTCGAATGCTTCCCGCAGCATCGCAGTCAGGATCTCCGCTGCCCCGTCGGTCGGGGGCGAAACGGACAGTTTTCCGGAGAACGTGAAGCAAAGATGCGATGCTGTGCCGGAAACAGTGCAGCGAAGCGCTTGTTTTGTCACGCTGCAAACGGTTTGCCCGTTGTGAAACCGGAATTGCTGCCAGCGGCCGCACAGCAATGCAAGCCCGCGGCAGGCGGATTCCGAGAGGACGGCGTATTGCTGTTCGGTATCCCAGAGGGACAGCGAGAATGTTTCGCCGGTTTGCACGGGAATAGCGGTGATGCCGGAACCTTCCCACAGATCCCCAAGGATGATATCGGCAGTGCGCACCGGAATCTGACCGGTATCGGCGGCAGCCTGCAAGCGTGCGGGATCCGGCAATTGATCCTGCACCAGTTTGTCGCAGGCGTGCTGCGGTACGAAAAGCACGGGACAAGTCGGGGCAAGCAGACCGTTTTGCAGAAGCTCCTGCATGACAGTGCATGGATTCCCTGAGACAGCAAGCAGCGAAAGATGTCCGGCAGAGATCTCTGCGCCGGATGCGTTTTGCAGCGCATCGGGAAAAAGCAGCGGGGATGCTGCTTCAGCAATGATGACGCGGTCTTCCTGTGTGGTATGGGCAGCGAACCGGCAGGGTGTACCGGTTTCTGCGGCGAGCAGATCGGGCGAAAGGCGTGTGCGGATATCGGTGCAGCCTGTCAGCAGGAGACAGACGGATAAAAGCGGGAAAAACGGTTTCATGCAGATTCCTTTCCGGCAGACTGCCTGTTGCAAAACGATTGTGTGATGCGGATAAAAAGCGGCAGCAGAATGGCGGCAGCGGCACACAGGATCCCAAAGGCACCGGCAAGCTGTGCATGCTGATACAGCAGCAGGGCGGCAATGAGAAATGGCGGGAAGATCACGGCAATACCGGCATATTTGCGGGCAGTGTGCGGTTTTGCTGCCTGTAAACAGCACGCCATGCAGAATACACCGCATCCGTATGCAAACAGCATCCACAGCCCGTCTGTCCGGACTGCATCTGACAGCGGTGTGCGGGAGAGCAGCAGGAAAAACGGGCTGCCGCGATAATGCGTAAGACGGGCGTTCTGCATCGTACCGAACAGGACGAGTGCCGGCAGGATCACGGCTTTTCCGATCGCCCATAAGGAAACCGCGCGGGCAGCAGAATCGGTCGTTTGTGATTGCCGGAGCAGCGGCAGCAGGAGCAGTTCGCCGGATGCCTGCCATTCCCGCAGAAAACCGGCGGAAACGCTGTCATTTTCATAGAGCGCGGAGAGATGGGCTGTCCGGATGCCGCTGACGGGCAGGAGCAGCAGCGCAAGACATGCGGCTGTCAGCAGGACGGTTCCGGCACGGGCTGCGGCACGGTCTGGCTGCGATACAGTATAGAATAAGGCAGGCAGCAGCAGGAGCATCATAGCGGCGGTTTGCGGCAGCCGGAGCATTTGATATAAATGAAAATATGCGGCGGCAAGGCGTGCACCCCAGAGCAGAAGCAATCCGCGGAGCAGCTTCTGTACGGGTTCAGGGAGCAGCAGAGGTTTGCGCAGCATCGGAATCAGCAAAATTGCCTGCGTGACGGAAGCAAGCACCATGCCTTTTGCATATGCCGCTGTATATGGTACGCCGCTGCATAAAAAGAGAAAGAAGCGAAAGAGCAGGAGCATCGCAGCACCTTGCATTGCGGAACGGGTTTGCAGCATGAAAATCTCCTTTCTCATTGGTTTACGATTCGGGATCGTGCTTTTGCGCGGCGGAACGGATCTCCGAGATGCGGAAATTGCCCTGCGAGAGCCGCCGGAATCCGATACGGGCGAAAATATCATGCAGATGATGCGGCAAAAGCGGTGCAAGCGGTGCGGATACCGGATAGCCGAAAACTTCTGTGCCGCAGATATGAAAGAGCAGCATGATACAGACCGGCGCGATCCCCGGAATGCCGGCAGCAGCGGCGGCAAGGATCAGCACGGGACGCAGGACGGTCAGGGCGGCATGATGTTCCGGAATGACGAAACCGGCGGTTGCGGAGAGGGCTGCAACGGTCAGGACAGGTGTGCTCAATATGCCGGATTGCACGGCGGCATCCCCGATCAGCAGCCCGCCGATCATGCCGACTGCACCGCCGACCGATTTCGGGAGCCGAAGCCCGGCTTCCCGCACGATCTCAAACATAAACAGCACACCGAGCAATTCGGCGGCAAGCGAAAACGGGACATTCTGTTCGGACTCCGTCAGCAGACGCAGGAGCGTTTCGTGGAGCAGCGCAGGGTGATGCAGCGCCGCAGCAAGATATGCCGCGGGAAGCAGCAGCGCCATGACAGCAGCACCGTATTTGATCCAGCGGAGCAGGGTCGCATAAGCGGGCGGATAGTTGTAGTCATCGAGTGTCTGGAATGTCTCACAGAAAAGCTGCGGGATCACCAATGCAAAGGGCGTGCCGTCAATGAGGATGCCGACTCTGCCTTCGAGCAGCTTTGCACAGAAAATATCCGGACGCTCCGTCGTGCCGATGCTGTGCACGAGCTGCGAATCGCTTTCTTCGAGAAACGGGCGCACATATCCGCTGGAGAATACGGTTTCCAGCGGGAGCGATTCCAGCTTTTTGCGGATCGCAGACAAAAGATCATCCGGCACGCGATCCCGCAGGAACACCATGCAGAGATCAGTGCGGGAGACAGTGCCTGCCTGATGCATCTCGAAGGTCAGAAGCGGAGAACGGAGTCTGCGGCGGATCAGGGAAAGATTGGTTCGGATGGGTTCGGTGAAGCCTTCTTTTGCGCCGTAGATATTCAGCTCGCCGGAAGGCTCAGAGATGCCGCGTGCCGCATATCCCTGCAAGCCGCATGCAAGGGCATGGTCTGCGCCGTCGCAAAGCACGATCAGAAAACCGGCATGCAGCCGCAGCAGCAATTCATCTGTATCGGAAAGCAGCGCTGTATCCGGCGCGAGCGCACGCTGCTCAGAGAGATACTGCAAAAGCGATGCACCGTCCGGAAAACCGGAGCAGAGTGCGTGCAGCGGGGCGAAAACAAGTTCGCCGGCAAGCTCCGTGCTGCACATGCCCTCGCAGGAGAGCAGTGCGCAGGGAATGCCGCCCGCACGGATACGGCAGACTGTGAGATCAGAAGAATTGCCGGTCTTTCTGCGGAGCAGCGAAAGGTTTGTATCAAGAGATTGCGTCAAAAGCATAGCACCAGCCCTTTGTTTTTCGTTATTTTGCCGTGTTTTCGCAGTAAATATGCATCAAAGTTGAAGATTCTGTTATTTTTGAAAAATGCGATTGCATTTTTGAAGTCTGTGTGGTATAATTATATAGTATCATAGGGGAAGTCCGGCAAAAGATGCCGGAGACAGCATAAAAGAGCAATACGGGAAAGGAAAAGTTTACAAATGAACATGCAAATCCGGAAACCGGCTGTTTGTTTGCTGGCATTCGGCACATTGCTGTGCTGCGGAAGCTGCGGCATGGATCCTGTGGATGTTGTAGATAAAGTCGGAATCGCAGAAGAAATTTTACCGGCGGAAACAGATCAGACTGCGCCTGTTACGCTTGCTACACAAGAGACATATATCACAACCGTTACAACACCTGCTGTGCCGCCGGATATCAATGTGAGCGTGGTGGCTGTGGGAGATAATCTCGTGCAGACACATGTCTATCTTGCAGCGCAGGCACAGGCAGGCGGTGCAGAGGGCGAATATAATTTTGCGCCGCTTTACGAAGGCATCAAGCCGATCGTGGAAGAAGCGGATGTCGCCATTATCAATCAGGAAACGCTGATCTGCGGCGACGAGGATCAGTATGAGATTTCCGGCTCGAATTTCAATTTCAATTCGCCGACGGTGCTGGGTGAAGCAATGGTGGATGTGGGCTTCGATATTTTCACGCTCTGCAATAACCATATGCTGGATAAAGGCATCAGCGGACTGGAAGCCTCGCTGGATTATTGGGACGGCATGATGCAGAACCATCCGATTCTGGCACTGGGCGCTTACAGAGATGAGACAGATCAGGATAAGATCCGCATTCAGCAGGCAAACGGCTTGAAGATCGCGTATCTTGCCTATACAGAAAGCCTGAACGGCTACAGCCTGCCGGACGGCACAAGCGTGAAGATCGGCAGAACATCCGATGAAGCACTGATCGAACGGCAGATCAAAAAGGCAAAAGAACTTGCAGATGCCGTTGTGGTCGCTGCGCACTGGGGCTGGGAAGATACCCATGCCGTTGCCCCGGAAGTGGAAGAACTGGCTGAGAAAATGATCGGCTGGGGCGCGGATGTCATCCTTGGCTCGCATTCGCATACTGCCGAAACAATGAAGTATATCGACCGGCCCGATGGCTCAAGAGGCTTCGTGTTCTATTCTATGGGCAATTTTATCTCCGCCCAGACCGATAATTTTAATATGGTCGGGGAGATGGAGTGCTTCAATCTGGTCAAGCACGGCGACACCGGAGAAGTGACAGTCGAGGATGTGAAGTGCAGACCGGTTATTACACAATATGACGACGGTGCGTTTGCAAATCTGCGCCTGATTCCGTATAAGGATTATACACCGGAACTGGCAGCACAGCACGGTCTGCCTTATGCACCGCTTGGCACCGCAAAAGCATTTAATATGGATGTTATAAATCAAATCATTGACGAAAATATCCCGAAAGAATACCAAAAACTGGATTAAATCGAACAAAAATACGCCGCATCAGATTCCGCAAAATATTTGGGAAGCTGATGCGGATTTTATTTGTCGGATTGCATAATTTTAAGGTGCTGAATTTATCAATTATCACAAAAACGGCATCAGAGTCTTGACTTTGTGACAGCGGTTTATTATAATGGTATTAAGCCGTATTGTCAGGGTATGTATATACTTTTAGAAGCACCTGTATACAGGCTCGTTCAGAGTGTGATTCCGGCGCTTCGGAGAGGGCAGTGCCCGATACGGAAGAAGGACAGAATCTGCGGCAATTCAGACAGACGGGTAACAGCGTTTCGAGAAGGCAGAATGAACCGCGGAACTGTCTTTGGTATATGAAAAGAAATGTATCAGCGCATTTCTTGGAGTATATACACTATCATGAAAGAAGGAGGAAAGGAATGAAGGCGCAGAAGGCGGCAGCTTGCCTGATCGCAGGTTGTCTTGCATGCGGTCTGGTGACGGCAAAAGCCGGTTCAGTATCCGCTGATGCAGAATTGCCGGAAACAGTGCTGCGCGTCGAACGGACGGCGGCAAATGCGGACGGCAGTTTCACAGCAAGCGTGTATCTGGATACGCTTCCCGAAACAGGACTGGGTGCATTGGAGTTTGTGATCGCATATGATGCTGCTGCTTTGAGCATCACCGGAGCAGAATTGCTCTATGATACCGGTGCGCAAAATGCACAGCAAATCGCATATCCGGATCTTGCCGAAACGGTTTTCACCTGCAGCGATGACAGAGGGGGCATGTTTGGTGTTCGCTGGGCAACCGTACTGTCAAATGCAGATTACTGGTTGAAGGAGGAAAGACCCTTCTTCCGGCTCAGCGGCGTGCTGAAGGATGAAATGCCCGAAGGCGCGTGTGCAGAGCTGCGGATTGTTCCGCCGGCGGGATTGCCCGCAGGTTCGGATATTCCGGCAGGCTTTCTGGACACGGATAATGTGATACACCGCAGCCCGGTGACTGTGCAGAACGGCGCAATCTGGAAACCGATTGATGAAACCGGCGCTACGATGTACGGCGACATGAATCTGGACGGACAGGTTACGGTGTCAGATGCAGTAATGATGCAGCGGGCGATTGCAGAGGAGCTTGCCCTCAGCGCCGCAGCATACGCAAACGCAGACTGTGAGTTTGATGGATTGCTGACAATAAGCGACATATCGCTGATGCTTCGGTATCTGACAGATGATGCCGGGGATGTCGTACTCGGTGCACATTAAACTCGAACACGGGGAATGTGCAGAAGCACGGGTAGCTGCACGATTCCGAGCTCCGTGATATGCGGCCGAAAGGCGCGTATCAACTGCAACATTCATGGTCGGCAAACAGCCGCAGGCTCCGCCGGGAGCATGCCGACGGAGAATCGCCGAACCCAACCCAACAAAACCAAATAAAAACATTGCGTTTGAACCGGAAAGGCGGCTTTTTCGGGAACAAACCAGAAAGGATCAAGTTGTCATGAAGAAATTCATCTCTGCTCTTTCGTCGTTCGTAATCGCAACGACGGCTATGGGCGGCACCTTTGCCATCAGCACAGATGCTGCAACAAATACTGCGGTCGATTCAACAGTGATCGCATTCAGATCAAACGGTGAATCCACAGTACAGGCAGCAGCCGGTGATAAGGTTCCGGTATCTCTTTACATTCCGCAGTCCAGCGGTTTTAACACCCTTGCCCTGAAAATGACCATCAATGGCGCTGAAACAATGGGTAAAGGTTCTGTTAAGAAACTGGATGGTACTGTAGTTAATAACTATAAGTATGCATTCGGTAACTATGGCATCACCGCTTCCGAAGGTAACTTCCCGAGACCCTGCTGCCTCGAATCCGGTGCAATCTCCGGCGCAAAGAAGTACGCCGGTTATCATAAGACAGGCGGTATGACCTACTTCACTGCTGATGCAATGAACCTTCAGTATATTGCAAAGCATGCTGCAACCAGAGAGGCAGATAAGGGCGGTCCGTGCGATATGGACTCCTACGCTGCATGGGATGCAGCAGGTCAGCCTGACTATGCAAACTATACCCCTGTTACCACATGGACCGAGGACGAGGAATGGGCATATAAGTATTCCTTCGTTGATTTCGATCTGAACCTGCCGGCAGATCTGCCGGACGGCACCTATGTGCTGGATGTTTATCAGGATGAGTACTTCGTCTGCACACCTTCTTCCCTGTTCCTGCCTGACGGCACAGAGAAGCCGGATTATGCAGAGGGCGAAAATGATCCGCACAAGACCACTGGTAAGTCCAGTGCATCCGGTGTGAAAGGCGAGCAGAAGCTCACTTCTAAGCCGCTGACCATCGTTGTCGGCGATCCGACTCCGGGTACCACCACAGTTTCTCAGACCACTACGAAGGTCACCACCACCACTCCGGGTAAGACTGTGAACACCGATGGCAAGATCATCTACAACCTCATTCCGGCTGGCAAGGATTATACTGCTGCTGCTGACGGTTCTACCGGCAACAACGTCGTAAAGGCAGAAGCCGGCGAGGAACTCACCATTCACTGGACTGTTAAGAACGATGT
>DMBA01000009.1 GCA_003446315.1 Ruminococcus sp.
ACCGGAAGTTTCTCGACAGACTGACCGCAGATGGTCTTTTTCATTGACCATCTGCGGTTTCTTTTTCTATCAGTTCTCTGCTTCTCCGAGCATCAGAAGAAGCTGGAGATCAATCAGATCAATGCTGCCGTCTGCATTGACATCCGCCTGCTCCAACACCTCTGCCTGCGGTGCATAATCCGGATCTTCCGAAACAATCCGGTAAACCAAATATACATCTGCGGCATCACATACACCGTCCTGATTCAGATCCACCGGCTTACAAGCCGTCGGTCTTTGCGGTGCTTCTGTTGTCACGGCGGTCGTTGTGGTCGTGGTCGTGACTGTCGTGGTCGTAACCGGTGCGTCAGTCTCCTGCGGGATCACCGACCAGTGTGCATAAAGCCAATGTTCTGCGGACGTTTCAACCACGGTATCTTCTGTCACGCGCGTACCGCCTGCCGGCATCGTGAACCAGCCGTCAAAGTTGTATCCGCTGCGCTCCGGAACCGGCAATGTACCGTAACGTTCACCAAATACAACATCTATCTTCTTTTGATTTGCCGTGCCGCCGTTCGCATCCAAAAAGACCGGCACGACCCCGACAACATTCAATATCGTATCTTTGCTTGTCATGGTTCCGTATGCATTGTATACCTTCACGCGGGCACGATACTGTCCTGTGTGCTCCGGAATCCAGTTGTAATTGTATCCGCAGCGGTGCAGGTCTGTCGTGATAATGCCGCTGTCAAATGTTCTGCCGGTGACAGTATCCTCAATGAACAACTGGAATGAGATCGCAAAATCTGCCAATACCCGCAGCGTATAAGGCTGTCCGGGACTGAGTCTGCCTGCCGGCGGCTGAATGCGTGCATTGATCGGGTATGTCCGGTATACTTCAAACGAAAGCGGCGCACTGTCCAATCCGCTGACTCCGCTGTGCGATGTCACATAACAGGAATAAATACCGGTTTCTTGCAGAGAGGTCTGGATATGACGGGTCACGGCTTCCCATGTATTGAGATTGTACAGCGTCTGAACCCGGTGTCCGTCTTCTGCATTGATGCCAAGACCGTAAGAACTGCGCGTGTCGGAATCCAGTGTGAAGTCAATGGTCTCACCGACTGCAAAAAGCCGGCTGCTGCCAATCGAAACACGGGAAAATCCCGGCGCTTTTGTATTGGAGATCAGCGCATACCAACTGACACTCGTTCTGCCGCTGCTCAGTTTATTCGCATCCACCCAGCTTTCCGCAGATAAGCCTCTGCCCGTGAAGACCGCGCTCTCCAGCACATGATACAGCCCGTTATTCGGATTGTATCCACTCAGCGCCATGAAATGATTCGGCACATGAATGACTGCTACACCGCCGTTTTTCAAGTGGTTTTTCAGGCGCTCATCCGTCACGCTGCCGGAATATCTGCCCTCAATGTGGAAGGAATAACGTGCGCCCCAGTCCCGTTCCAGATCCTGATAGAAAATATCACGGTACAAACCGCCCGCGCCCGGACGGTATCCGCCGTTGTCTACGCCCCACTGTCCCAGTTCCTGCGGGTTGATCTGTCCGCTGTTCAGCGCATAGATCGCGTTGCAGAATGAGAAGATCCCGCAGCCCGATGTATACATCGAGTTTCCGGAATTGGAATACCGCGTAAACTTCACGGTCTGCCAATACGCATCATTTTGATTGTACAGCCGCCCGTCCGCTGCCTGCGCTGGCATCGCCGGTATATGCGGCAGGCAGAAGCAGCACAGCATGAGCGCTGCTGCCATCGCATACAATCTGTTCAGAAAACGGTTTCGTTTCAAACGGATTCCTCCTAAAATAAAATATATGGATAATTATACCATATAATTATGAACTTTTTATGAATAAACAATTTCAGATATGACGGACAATCCAACAAAAATAAGAGACAATATATCATTGTAAATATTGGTTTAATATGGTATGATTATGTTAGCAGTTTTTGCACATCTATACGAAACCTTTCTTTGTGAATGCTCTAGGGGGGAAATCTATGAAAAAGAATAACCGCTTATACCGTTCGGCTGCTGCTGCGGCTGTCCTTTCGATGCTCGGCAGTATGTGCGGACTGATGCCCGTTCAGGCGGCTGCTCCGCAGTATTACGCAGATCTGGACGGAAACGGTACCATCAATGCATGCGATCTTTCCGTCATGAAAACAATGATCGCAAACGGACAATCCGTTCCCGCTGCCGATGTCGATGCGGACGGGAAAACGACCGTCGAAGATGCTGTGATGCTTCAGGAATATCTGCTCGCCAAACGCTCCGGTTTTCCGGCAGGCTCGACTATGCCGGAATTGCCCACCCGCTATTGGGCGATCGAAGCCGCGGGCGATAACGGCTGGGAAGAATCTACCAACGAAGGCTTTGAAGGCGCTGCCTATTGGAATTTTGCAAACGAGATCGGCAGCTCGCTCACCTTTACGGTCGATGTGCCCGCCGCCGGTAATTATCAGCTCGTCTTCCGCTATGCGAACGGCGGCAGCGCAGATGACAACAGAACCTGTCAGATCTCGGTCAACGGTGCGGATGAATCCCTCAAACTCGATTTCCCGCATACCGGAAACTGGGTCAAATGGGATACATCTGATGTCGTTATGACGCTCAAAGCCGGAAAGAATACCATCCATGTTTCCGCGGTCGGCTCCGGCGGCGGCCCCAATCTCGATTATCTCGACCTCATCCCGACCGATGCCCCTGCCGCAGCATTGCAGAAAGCACCCAAACCCGGTGCGCTCCGGATGGAGAATCTCGACCGCGGTGTCATTGCGGCAAATGCCGGAAACGGTATCCTCGTGAGCTGGCGCATTCTCGGCGAAGATGACGAGAATACCCGCTTCGAACTCTATAAAAACGGGCAGACACCGCCGATCTATACCGGTACTGTCAGCGATGCAAGCTCCTTCCTCGATGCTTCCGGTACCACCGGCGACTGGTATACCGTGGACGTTTATCAGGGCGATACCTGCACCGAATTCGCTTGCGGTGCCACCAAACTCTATAATAAAGACAGCTCCGGCGGTTACCTCGATCTGCTGTTCGATCCGCCTGCCGATATGACAATGCCTGACGGCACGACTTGTTCCTATACCGTCAACGATTGCTCTGTGGGCGATATCGACGGCGACGGACAATATGAGATCTTCGTCAAGTGGGATCCTTCCAATTCTCACGATAACGCCGATGCGGGCTATACCGGCAATGTCTTCATCGACTGTTGGCGGCTCGACGGCACAAAAGTCTGGCGCATTGATCTGGGACGCAATATCCGCGCAGGTGCGCACTATACGCAGTTTATGGTCTATGACTTCGACGGCGATAACTGCGCAGAAATGATCTGCAAGACCTCGGATGCAACCGTTGACGGCACCGGAAAAGTCATCGGCAATGCAAATGCGGACTATCGGGATTCCACGCCGATGAAACTCCGTGACGGCAGCTATGCACCCAGCGGCAGAATCCTCTCCGGCCCCGAATATCTGACGCTGTTTGACGGCAAAACCGGTGCGGCACTCGATACAACAGATTATGTCCCCGGCAGAGGAACGGTCGGCGATTGGGGCGACACCTGGGGCAACCGCGTTGACCGCTTCACCGGCTGCGTGGCGTATCTCGGCGGCTCCGGCGAAACTGCCAGCGCTGTCTTCGGCAGAGGTTATTATACCCGTTCTACCGTTACTGCATGGGATGTCCGGAACAAAAAACTTGTGATGCGCTGGGCTTATGATACCGGCACAAATGCTTCCACCCCCGGCTACGGCGACGGCAATCACCATATTCTCGCCGCGGACTGCGACGGCGACGGCAAACAGGAAGTCGTTGTCGGCTCTGCGGTCGTGGATGATAACGGCAAGCTGCTCTATACGACCGGTCTGGCACACGGCGATGCCATCCATATCGGCGATTTTGATCCCACCAATCCGGGTCTGGAGATCTTCCAGTGCCTCGAAGATGAAAAGCATCCGAACGGCAAAGCAATCGGTTTCGGTACCATCCTGCGTGCTGCCGGAACCGGAAAAGTCCTGTTCCGTGAAACCGCCGGCGGCGATACCGGCAGATGCATCTGCGATAATATGATCGCGGGCAATGCAGGCGCGGAAATGGCAGGCAGCCATAATGAAGTGCTCTATGATGCTGTTACACATCAGCAATTGAAGGACAGCAACGGGGTCGGCATGATCTATTCCAGCAACGGCGGCAAAAATACCACCAATCCAAGCGTCACCAAATGGGGCGAGAATTCCCTCGTTTATTGGGACGGCGATCTCGAACGGGAATCGCTCGACCGCTGCATGGTGGATGCCTACGGAAAAGGCAGACTGTTTACCGGCTCCGGTGTCACTTACAATAACTATACCAAATCCAATGCATGCCTGACCTGCGATCTGTTCGGCGATTGGCGTGAGGAAATGATCTTCCGGCTTTCGGAAGGCAGCGGCATCCGGATCTATACTACAACCTATACAACAGAATACGGCATCGTTTCGCTGATGCATAACCCGCAGTACCGCGTACAGGTCGCGGCACAGAATAACGGTTATAATCAGCCGCCGCATCTCGATTATTTCATCGGCACAGGCTTCCCGATCCCCAAGAATCCTGCAATCTATACCGAATAATAAAACAGCCCGAAAGCAGCCATTCAACTGCTTTCGGGCTTCTGCTTGTAGATAAAGTTCGATGTTCTGATTTAGAATCACACAAGAGAGGTAAAAAGATTGATAATGGGGGAAGCAGCCCTACGGGGTACTTCCCCCAAATCCCTATCTTCCCCTTGATAAAACGATAAAGGAGTTTCGCACTCTGCGGAGTGCGACTTAG
>DMBA01000356.1 GCA_003446315.1 Ruminococcus sp.
CTGTAAAAACAGCACGCTTTGTATACTACAAATGCGGTACAGTTTTTCATCAGGATATTGTGTTTGCCGGTGATATTTGCAGCATGCCCGCACTCTATGAAACGGATTGCATCGCAGTCGGGGTGTATGCCGGCGATATCCATACCTCGACTCCGGCACGCATTCCCTGTGCGCAATGCATTACGGACGGCGCATCCGTTCATCCGGATCCGCCGCCGGATGTCTACGCACAAATTTTGGAGTATCTTGCCGATATTGAAGCAAACGGTATCATCATCGGGTCGGCTGAATTGCTCACAAACGGCATTGATCTGTTTATCGCCGGCATCGCCGATGAATGGGAAGGAGTCTGAATCATGGCAATCGTAAAAACTTATCTGGGCGGCGACATTTCTGCATTGGAATCATTTCTTCATGAAACCGGATTGTTCGCTCATATCACTCGAAGTAATAACGTAATTACATGCAAAAACGAAAATAATGAAACCGTTTTGACTATCTCAAAAGATGAAGCCTATGTGTGGACATTTACCGTTTTATTTTCGGATAACCGGACGTGGGAAAAGTCTTATTCCAATCACGGTCTCAACTATGGTTACAATTGCGGGAACGGTGCATTCCTCGTTTTGAATTCGGCATCTCTCGATAATCAATATTCCGTTGCAATCACAAGAAACAACAAAAATCAGCTCACTTTTGTGTTCCCGGAATCCTATATTTCCCGCAATCAGGTCTATTGTTTCACGCGAACAGATCCTGCACCGATCAATCATTATCAAGTGCACACTGCCATTTCCGGACAGACCGTCCTCACGCCGTTTCTGACCAATGCTGCCGACGGCGACGTTTCATTTACGCCGAATGCTTATTATATGATTTTCGGTGCCTATGTCGGGAGAGGATATGCAAAGTTTCTCATGAATGGAAAACGATATCTCACGGACGGGCAATGGGTTCTTCTGGACGAGAGTGCAGCCTCATAATCCGCGTATTTTCGTGATTCTTTTGCCATGATCCATTTACATTCTGTCATCATCCGATCGCACCAAACAGGTTTTCACTGTCACCTTTCAAATAGGATCTGCATATCTTATAATAACGTGCATTCTGTTTCTGTGACATGCGCTCCGCCATATTTGCGAAAGGATGATGACAATGTTTCATGCCAGACTCTCCCCGCCCGAAGCCGGTAACAAATATTATATCCGGAAGGACTCCGGCGGTTGGTCGCCGTGTATTCCCGGAAAGCCACTCGATCCCGATTTGAACGTGCTTGCAAACTGCGTCGGATATGCCGTCGGACGGTTCAACGAGATCGGCGGATACGGCGCTTGTAAGTATCTCGGCAGCCGAAATGCTGAGAATTTCCTTTATTTTTCACGCTCTCAAGGTCTTTCTGTTCTGCAATATCCCGTTCTCGGCGGCTGTATGGTCTGGTCAAAGGGGCTTTCCGGCTCCTCTGCTGACGGCGCGGGTCATGTTGCCATCGTCGAACAGATCAACCCGGACGGCAGCATTATCACCAGTGAATCAGGCTATGGCTATAAGGCTTTTTACACCACCAAACGTAGCGGCGCAAATTGGGGGGAAAATGCACCATATACCTTCCTCGGCTGCATCGTTAATCCCGCTGTCAGCAATGCCGATTCCATGCCGTCCGGTGTGATCCGGAAAGGCGACACCGGTGCGGCTGTCATCTGGCTGCAATCTATGCTGTCTTCGCATGGGTATATGCGTGAATCTGAGATCGACGGCGATTTCGGGAAGATCACGCTCGGCGGTCTGCTCGCTTTTCAATTTGAGCAAAAACTACAGGTTGACGGCGTTTGCGGGCCTGCGACAAAAGCAGCTCTGACCGCATCATAATATGAACAACGGGAGAAAACCATGATCGGCTTTCTCCCGTTTTTGTTTTTTCATTGTTTATTTTGCAGAACGCTGTTTTTCAAGCAAAGCCTGAATTCTGTCATGCGGATTTATGACCGTTGTAATCGAAACATCGTGGTTGATCGCTGCAATGAAATATGCTGCATACTTGGAGACATCGACTTCATGGAACCATTCGCGCTCCAGCAATTCCGGCTTACGATAAGTCAGGTTTGTGCCGAATACTGCATCCAGCATGCCGATCTTATAGGCTTCATCAAACTGCTCCAGACCATGTGTGAACAGTCCGAAGGTTGCATATGCGATGCAGCGTGCTGCGCCGCGCTCTTTCAGATTCTTTGCAAGATCCAGCATTGAGCCGCCCGATGCAATGATATCATCTGCGACAAAAACCGTCTTTCCTTCCACCGGGTTGCCAAGGTATTCATGTGCGACGATCGGGTTTTTGCCTTCCACGACCCTCGAATAATCTCTGCGCTTATAGAACATGCCGAGGTTGACACCAAGCATTGTTGCATAGTACATATTCCGGTTCAGTGCGCCTTCATCCGGGCTGATGACCATGAACTTTTCCGGAGACATATCCAGATCCGGGAAGGTGCGCAGCATCTTTTTCAGCACCTGATAAGACGGGATCACGTTGTCAATGCCCATCAGCGGAACGGCATTGTTGACACGCGGATCATGCGCGTCAAAGGTCACGATATTATCGACACCCATTGCCTGAAGCTCCTGAAGTGCACATGCACAGTCCAGCGATTCGCGGTAATTTCTGCGGTGCTGTCTGCCGCCGTAAAGCAGTGGCATAATGATATTAAGGCGGTGTGCCTTGCCGGATGCTGCCTGAATGATACGTTTCAGATCCTGATAGTGATCATCCGGAGACATGCAGTTGACTTTGTCAAACATCTTGTATGTGCAGCTATAATTGCCGACATCAATGACAATGTACAGATCCAGTCCGCGAACAGTCGATTTGATCAAGCCTTTTCCGTCACCGGATGCGAAGCGCGGGCATTCGCATTCGATCAGATAGCTCTTATCCGGAAAGCCGTTCTCATTTGCCCACGCAACAAGATAGCTGTCGATCTTCGCGGCGAGCTGTTCTGCGCCTGCCATCGCAATAATGCCGATGGGGGCAACACTTTTGTGGTTGTGATACAGTTCATCTGTAGCAGCAGCGGTCATAATCAGGTACTTCCTTTCCCATTCCATTATTTTACAGTGCATCTTCCTTTGGTGCACTGTTCGGCCCTTACTTATTTGCAGAAGCTATCAATATAGCGGTCGATGTCGTCCCGGATAATCTCACGGGCGGCATCTGCATTCCCGAATTCATCCACAGCCGTCGATTTCTGCTCCAGTTCCTTATATACAGAGAAGAAATGGATCATTTCCTGCACGATGTGCGGCGGCAGATCGGCAATATCGGTATAACTATTATAATTTGGGTCATCAAACGGAATTGCAATGATCTTGTCATCGCGGTGCCCCTGATCCATCATGCGAATGACGCCGATCGGATAACATCGAACCAGCGTCATCGGAAAGAGCGTTTCGGAGCAGAGCACCAGAACATCCAACGGGTCGTTGTCATCGGCGTATGTACGCGGGATCAAGCCGTAATTGGCAGGATAATGCGTTGAGGTATACAAAATGCGATCCAGTTTTATCAGACCGGTCTCTTTATCAAGCTCATATTTATTTTTGCTGCCCTTCGGGATCTCGATCACCGCAATAAAATCATCCGGTGTGATCCGTTTCGGGTTAATATTATGCCAGATATTCATCACACAGCCACCTTTCGTATGTGATTCCAAACGGGTTTCTGCACATTCAGTATAACATAAATCGTCACGAAAGTCAATCAGGATTGATATTTTTGTGATTTTGCATGAATTCCATACACAGTTAGCGAAACCTTATCAGGGCACGCCGGAAAACAGGTGCAAAAGAAGCCAAAAAGCGGTGCATATTGGCAGGATTTCAGGTTATTTTAAGTTTTTATTTTTATAATAAAATACAGGGGTTGTCATGCGATAATGCATGCGGACTGTGCATCCGGTATCAGCCGCCGCCGGAGAGGGTGAATGGCAGCGGCTGCCTCTCATACCATATCGGATGCACATATGCTGCATCGCTTGACAATTATTGTCGCTTATGATACAATAATGTCAAACACATGATATTCCTGAAAAAAGAAAGAACCGACGACATCTGAATCTTACAGAACAAAGGGGTTATGTTATGAAAACCGGAAATATGATTCGTTTTTGTGCGGTCGGATGCTCCGCACTCATTTCGCTTTCTGCTGTCCCGCTTCCTGCGGTGCATGCAGCAGAATCCATTGTCGTGAACGAAGTTTGCACCAAAAACAGCACCGTTCCTGCGCCGGACGGTCAGTTTTATGACTATGTGGAACTGTATAATCCGGGGAATACCGATATTTCCGCGGCAGGTTTCGGTCTGACCGATGACGCTGCGGCCCCGATGCGCTATGTCCTTCCGGCAGATGCAGTCATCCCCGCAAAAGGCTATTATG
This sequence comes from Ruminococcus sp., assembly GCA_003446315.1. GTDB lineage: Bacteria > Bacillota > Clostridia > Oscillospirales > Ruminococcaceae > Firm-04. The sequence continues at coordinate 4,430 of DMBA01000356.1, forward strand.
TCATTTATTGCGGTATCTCTGAAACCAGCGGCATCGGCGGCGCTGTCTTCGGTCTTGCAAAAGGCGGCGAATCGCTGCTGCTCTCCGATGCGTCCGGCAATCCCGTCGAAACGATCGAAGTGCCCGCACTCAACGATAACACCGCATACGGCAGAATTCCGGACGGCAGCAGTCAGTTCGGCGTGTTATCCCGCCTGACTCCCGGCAGTTCGAATCCGACGGATACCACAATCAAATTGGCTGTCGAAGCGCCTCAGTTCTCGCAGGAAAGCGGCTTTTATTCCAATGGCTTCAATCTCACCATCTCTGCACCGCAGGGCTGCACCGTCTATTATACCACGGACGGCAGCGACCCCACCACACAGTCCGAACGTGCTGACGGTGCGATCTCTGTCTATGATAAATCCTCTGAGCCGAATGTCTATGCCGCAAAAACCGATATCGCTGACGGCTATACTGCCCCTGCGGAACCGGTCGATAAGGCGATGATCGTGCGTGCAATTGCTGTAGATGCAAACGGCAATCAAAGCGATATCATCACAAAATCGTACTTTATCGGTTATTCGCAATCCGATTTTGAGATGAATATGCGCGTCATCTCCCTCGTGACCGATCCCAATAATCTCTTTGATTACGATACCGGTATCTATGTCAAGGGCAAGATCTATGACCAGAGTCAGGGCAATCCGATGCAGTCATGGGCACATCCGGCAAATTATACCCAATCCGGCAAAGAGTGGGAACGTCCTGCCAATATCACCGTTTTTGAGAACGGTACGGCAACCTATAACGCAAACTGCGGCATCCGCATGCACGGCGCTGCGACCCGTTCCGCTGCGCAAAAGAGCTTCAATCTCTATGCAAGAACCGATTACGGCACTCCGAAACTGGATTACGATTTCTTTGACGGTCAGCTCACCAACCATAAGGGCGAGGTCATCGACTCCTTCGATAAGCTGACGCTCCGCAACGGCGGTAATGACGAGAAAACCAAGATCCGCGACCGTCTCAATCAGGAAATGGTCGGCGACCGCGATTACGGTACACAGGCACAGACCGAATGCGTCGTTTTTGTGGACGGCGAATTCTGGGGCACCTATAATATCGTTGAAAAAATCGGAAAAGATTATATCTCCGATCATTTCAAGGTCAAGGCAAGCAGTGTCTGCATGATTAAGACCGATGAGCTTGCTGACGGCAGTGAGCAGGGGCTGGCAGACTATAATGATCTGAAAAGTCTCGTCAATTCCGTCAATTATCAGGATGCCGGTACATATGCACAGCTCGCTGAGCGCATCGACATGAAGAGCTTTGCGGACTATATGGCAACAGAATTGATCGTCGGCAATTCCGATTTCGGTGACAATAACTACGCACTCTGGAAAACAGAGGTCGTGGATGAATCCAAGAAATACGGCGACGGCAAATGGCGTTTTATCCTCTTTGATACGGAGTACGGTCAGGGACTTTATAACCAGAGCAATGCCAATACAAACGCCATCCAGACGCTGCAAATGAAGAATTCATGGCTCAAAACACTCCTGTTCGGCTTGCTCGACGGCTCTCCGGAATTCCGTCAGATGTTCACAAGAGCCTATTTTGACCAGTGCAATGAGAATTTCCAGCCGGATAAAGTCGTGGCACGCCTGAATCAGTTGGAGCAGCTTTATCAGCCTTCTATGCTCGAAAGCTATACCCGCTTCTCATGGGGCAGCGACGGCGGCGGATGGAACTTCGGCGACTGGGGCGACTGGCAGATGCCCGGCGGCGGTGACTGGCAGATACCCGGTCAGCCGCAGAACCCGCAGGATCCCCAGAACCCGCAAAACCCCCAGAATCCCCAGAATCCCACAACACAGGATCCTTCCGAGAAGTTCCGCAGTGCGGTCGATGTGATCCGTACATTCTGGAACAGCAGAGCTTCCGCTTGTGAGCAGCAGCTCCTGAATAAGCTCGGCAATACAATGGGCACCGAAACCTGCACCGTTACCGTTCAGAATAACGCTGCACAGGGAAAAGTCAAGTTCAATACCCTCAAGCTGACATGCGAAAACGGCGCATGGAACGGCACATATCCCAAAAACTGCATCCTGACACTCGAAGCAAAGCCCAAGGATGGCTACCACTTCGTGAAATGGAACGTCAGCGGTGCTTCCTTCGAAAGCGGCAGCCTGACCACCGATACTGCGGAGATTAAGGCTTCCGGCAATGCCGTCACGATCGAAGCCGTTTATGAAGCCGGTGATGCACCTTCTAATCCGCCGACCTACGCTGTAACCATGCTTGGCGATGTCAACTGCGATGATTCGGTTGACGTTTCAGATGCCGTCCTGCTGGCAAGATTCCTTGCAGAAGATTCCACAGCGATCATTTCTGAAACCGGTTTCCTGAATGCTGATATCAATCAGAACGGAACGCAGGATACCGGCGACATCCAGAAGATCCTGCGCGTGATTGCAATGCTGGAGTAATGGATTGTTTCCATATAGACAGCCCCGAAGCCTTTCTGAGAGCGCTTCGGGGCTGTTGCTGTTTTTGATTTTGCGCGTCTGCAATTAGAGCATATTGATAATCAGACGCTCCGGATTCTCTCGCTCTGCATGCGCCATCGCACTGAGCGCTGCTCTGCCGTAACTGCCCAGATTGTGGATCAGGCTCTCTGCATGCATCAGGTTGATCGTTGTCTTTTGCGGCAGCGATGTCAGACAGTCATGCAGTGCATCCAGATTTTCGCCGTAAAAACCGGGTAAATGGAGCTGCGAAGAAAATGCACGGTGAAAACTGTCATGATCGCGGATCAGACTGCAATCTATCGTTACTGTCATGGTTATTCCTCCCCGTATAGCAATTCAAATGTGTTGTAATGATCGCCGGTGTAATAGATCAAGCCGTCATTGGAATATACGATTCGTTTGCTGCCGCGGGATGATTTCCCAAGTGTGTCAATATCACATTCGTGATACTCCCGCCCGTTTTTCTCCGGCAAATTGCCTTCATAATTGCCGAAATAGGAACCGCCGATGCAGCATCCCGGCGCATATGGCTCCAAAGAACCGCCTGTCCAGCCGAGCTTCTGCGCCTCTTTTTTTGTGATGAAATTCGACGGCAGTTCACCATATGTGTAAAGATACAGCGAAACATCTTCCTTTGTTGTGTATACGCCGTCTTTATCAATCGTGCCTTCCGTCTGCAAGGGTGCTGTCTCTGTGAGCGTGCCGGCTTCGTAGTTTGTTTCTGTCGTATCTGCTGTCGTTTCGTCCGTTTCTGCGGATTCCGTGACCGCTGTCGTATCTGTTTCCGGCGGAAGCGTTTCTGTTGATCGGGTCGCGGGCGGATTGGGTGCGGCAGTTTCAATCACCAGAGAATATTCCGGTTCTGTCTCCGCTATGGAGTCAGCCGGCTGTGTGCGCTTGCCTGCACATCCTGTCAGCAATGCCGGAAGCAGCGGCAGCAGGATCCAGTGTTTCAGTTTCATATGATTCCCCCCTTTGCTTTAAGCCTCAACATCTTATTATACCATATATTGTGTCAAAAAGCAATCATTCTCACCGAATTTACACAAGCGCATCCGGCGGACTTTAGATCATTTGCAGCGGGGCTTCCCCGCTCTCCCGGGCAGCTTGACAAACACAGACACTTACACTATAATATAAGACAGCAAAATGAAGTGAGGTTTCCTTATGGATCAAAAAACACAATATGAAAAAATGGCGGATACGCCGATTCCCAGATTGATTCTGGGTCTTTCTTTGCCTGCGATCATCTCGATGCTCGTCACCAATATCTATAATCTCGTTGATACCGCGTTCGTCGGCAGGCTCGGTACCAGTGCAAGCGGCGCGGTCGGTGTGGTGTTCGGCTTCATGGCGATCATTCAGGCATTCGGCTTCCTGTTCGGTCAGGGCGCGGGCAGTATCCTTTCCAGAGCGCTCGGCAAGCGGGATACCGATTCAGCTTCTATCCATGCGACTGCCGGCTTTTTCGCATCGTTTCTCTGCGGTACACTTATCTGTATTCTCGGTTTCATCTTTCTGGATCAGATCGTGTTTTGGCTCGGCAGCACCGATACCATCGCCCCTTATGCGAAAACTTATATCTCCTATATCCTCGTATCTGCGCCGTTTATGTGCTCCTGTCTGACGCTGAACAATCTCCTGCGCTATGAGGGCAAAGCCTTTTTGGGCATGATCGGCTTGATGATCGGGGCGCTGCTGAATATGCTCGGCGATCCGATCCTGATGTTTGCCTGCAAACTGGGAATCGCCGGTGCCGGATTATCTACTGCACTCAGCCAACTGATTAGCTGGGGCATCCTTTTGCGGATGTTTGTTTCCGGTAAAACAGAAACGAAAATCACCTTTCAGAATGCACGGCACATCACGCCTGCTATGCTTGGCAATATTATAGCAACCGGCTTCCCAAGTCTGCTGCGGCAGGCGCTCAACAGCATCACGACAGTGCTTTTGAATAGCTGCTGCGCGGTTTACGGCGATGCTGCCGTCGCCGCAATGAGCATTGTCTCCAGAATCGTTTTCTTTGCCTTTTCCGTTGCTTTGGGAGTCGGGCAGGGATTCCAGCCGGTTTCTGCGTTCAGTTACGGCGCAAAAAAATATGCCAGACTGCGCGAAAGTTTCCGCTTTGCCTGTCTGGTATCTGAGGGCATCATCATCGTGAGCTGCAGTGTCCTGATGATCGGTTCCGGCATGCTGATCGGCTTGTTCCGCGATGATCCGGATGTCATTGCGATCGGGACAAGAGCCCTGCGCTTGCAGGCACTTGCAACACTCGTTCTGCCGCCGTGCATGGTCGTTGAGATGCTGTTTCAAAGCACCGGAAAACGACTCGGTGCCAGCATTTTGTCATCGCTGCGAAACGGCTTATTCTTCATTCCGGCTTTGCTGATCCTGCCGCAAATCAGAGGACTTGCCGGCATTCAGGAAGCGCAGCCCGTTTCTTTGCTGCTCTCTGTTCCGTTTGTATTCGCATTCGCTGCTGTATTCTTCCGGAAGCTGCCCCGTGAAGATGCAGTCCGTCAATGAATCGGCATCACACAATATAAAAAACATCGGTCAACGCACTCGCAGCGTCAGCCGATGTTTTTGTTTTTCAGAAGATCACAGCGCATGCGCACCGACCGCCGGTGTCCCGATTTCCCATAAATATCGGAATTCGTTTTCAAAAAGATGATAAAAATGCGTATCTGCTTCCGGATACAAATAAAAATTCTCCTCTACATATCCGTTGCCGTATGTATAAAACCCGACCCGCATCGCTGCCTGTGCCGGCGATATCGCATGAAACTGAAAATAATTGCGCAGGATCGGCAGATTGGATGTGCGCACTTCCACAGAATCCGGATAGCGTTCCTGAAATGCACACCAATATGCGATCCGCTGCTCTTTGGTCAGAATAAACCGATCACTGTGCCGCATATGCGGAGACATCTCCTCTGCTGACATACCGCCGTCTGTCAGCACGCGCAGTTTCACGCCGTTCCGGATCAGTTTCAGCAGGATGTCGATGCGGTCTGTATGGCTCAGAAGCGTATCGCCGGAATGAAATGCCATATCAAGCCCGTTGAGCGCTTGCAGATCATGCATATTCCGGTGCAGCCATTCCGTTGTGGAAATCTGCTGATAACGTGCTGATTCGGGATGCTGCACCGCAAATATGCCGTTTACTTCGCCGATCCGTTCCCCGAAAATCGCCCAGAGCAGCAGCAGCAGGATCAATCGGTAAACATGCTGCGGCTGATTGGCTGCATAAATTGCATCGGAAAACAGCTTCGGATATCGCGCTGCATCCAATGGGATCAACGCTGAAACGGCTGTAAAATCGGGCACAAGAAACTGTCCGGAAAGATACTGTATCCAGCGTTCACAGGCTGCCGCATCGTGCAGATAAGCTGCGATCAGTGTCAGCTCTGCCTGATGCGCCCTGCTGAACGTCTGATCCTTTGCATAACGAACAATATTTCCATTCAGAAACGATGTGCGGGCATTCCGGAAATCGGTATCTGCACAATAGATAAAATCCAGCAGATGCGCGGAATCTGCCTGCCGCAGTTCCGCCGGAAACAGCATTTGCAGAAACGTCTGCTTCCGGACAGCCGGACACAAACATTCTTTCAGCAGATTCAATGTCAGACGGTTTGCATTTTGCAGCGGTTCACGCATACACGCCACCCCCATTCAGCGTCTTTTCAGCACGGATGCAGCATGCATCGTGCATCCGCAAATCAAATTTGTGCGCATATTTTCTTGCTTTCAGCATATCATATATGGTATAAAAAATACAAAGGAAACCGATCCGCAGCCATCATGAAAGTGAGGAATGCAATATGAAAAAAAGTGTCACATTTTTGGGTGTATTGGCAGTATTGTGTGCCGGTTTCGGTCATGCACCTGCGCAGGATCATGCAGTTCCGCCGGATCCTTGTTCCGATCCGGCGCGTTATCAGATCACGCTGCCTTCCCGGGAGGAACTGGCATCCGATCTGACAGAGATCGGTGAAGCGCTTTCCCGTCTGGCAGATGCGTTTGAAATCACGCGCATTCCTGCTGACCAGACCGGCGCAGCAGACTGACGGTGTGCCTATATTATAACACAGATGCTGCATTTTTGCAAGCAATCCGGTCAGAGAGCGCATGCAAAAAATGCTGCCCTGAACACAGATTCGGGGCAGCACGGCTGTTTTAGTTTGCTTCTGAAAGCTGCGGTGCGATCATCCGGCGCATCTGCGGCACCTGATACAGGATCACGGCAGCGGCGACTGTCAGGATGATCTCCGGCAGCATATATGCGCCGTTATAGACAGCGCTGTAAACATACTTATTCTCTGCAACAAAGCTGAGGTCATCCCAGATCTTTCCCGTTGATGCAAACACGACAACACCACTCAGGAAATGCGACAAGAATCGCAGCAGCAATGCAATGACCGTTCCGGCGATCCAGCCGCCCAGTCCCTTTTTGCGGAACATACCGGCAAGTCCGATCACTGTATATGCGAGGAAATAATCAAACAGAATGCAGGCGATCAGCATGCCTGCGGTCAAGCCCCAGCCGAACAAGCCATCCTTGACCACGCCCTGCACGAACTGAAAGACCGCAAACAGCAGCGAAACGCCAAGCCCTTTCGGTACGCCGTATTTGATGCTGAACAGGCAGATCGGCAGCATGGAAACCAGCGTGATCGAGCCGCCGAACGGCAGGATCTTCTGGAACGGCGTAATCAGACTGAGGGCAATTGCGAGTGCCAGCATCATTGCGCCTTCTACCAGCATTTTTGTTTTTGTTTGTTTCATTTTACAACATCCTTTCCAATCTTCGGGCAGCTATGCGCAAAAAAATGCCGCAGATCAAGCTGCGGCATGGTTTTCATCCCAAACTCCCTACGGCGGCATTATCCGCATCAGGTTACGGGTCGGTACATCGCTGCACCCTCTCAGCCTGCCACACAAGCTCCCCTCTGCCGTCATTATAGCACAAAAATGCAAAAAATGCAAGAGGTTACGCCAAAAAGCGGCATATCTGTTCATCGGTGCATTCAGAATGCATGCTTATTCGGAAAGATAATTCCGGACAAGCACCTGCATCAATTCATCGCGGTCGATGTGACGGATCAGGCTGCGGGCATTCTTATGGACGGTAATGTATGTGGGGTCTTCCGAGAGAATATAGCCCACGATCTGATTGATCGGATTATATCCCTTTTCATTCAGCGCATCATAAACCGTGCGCATGGTTTGCAGCATTTCTTTCTCGCGTTCTTCGGAAAGCGAAAACGTAATGGTTTTATCTGACATTTACAACGGCTCCTTTCTGTGCCAATTCTTCAAAATTCAAACTTCATACATCTTCCCGTTTATATTATACCGCAAACATCCAAAATCTTCAAGTCATTCCGAAAAAACCGGCATTATTACCATTTCAGTCGCACATATTTTGTATATGATATACAAATCATCCTGATGCTGACGACTGCAACTGTCAGGCAGATGACAGTCAAATGGCCGCACAGGTTCGTATCGTATAGGGAAGGGAAAGAGCAGCAAGGGCATGCATGCACAAAGCCGCAGCACCCCTTTCGGAATGCTGCGGTTTGCATACAGGTCATATCAAGCGGGTTGCATAAGATTATGCAGGCAGGATATCGCGCCACATGATGATGTCATTCAGCACATCATTCCGGAGATAGAACAGCAGGATATACTGCGCATCCAGCGATGTGACCGCACCGTCGCCGTCGAGATCTCCACCGGCAAGCGGCTCTGTTCCGTTGTCGAGTGCAAGATCAAGTGAATTGTTCAGAACAAGCTGTGCATCGAGTGAATCAATTTTTCCGTCCTTGTTGATATCGCCGCGCATCGGATAAAGACTGGCATCGCCGGCATCCGTCCACATCAACATGACATGCAGGTCATAGTTTTCATCTAAATCATCAAAGTCACAAGCATCGACATGGATGAACTCAAGATATTTCATAACTTCTGTGTCACCGCGCCAACTGTCTGTTGCCCGGTCATAGCTGTCCGGCAAAAAATAAACACAAATCATATTGGTATAGCGACCTATTTTTTGTAGGATCATGCGTGCCTGAATTTGACGGTCAGCAATAAACGCTTTCAGGTTTTCTATAAGCTGAACTTCTTCTTCCGTCAGCACGGTAAATACAACACTCGGATAGTGATATTTGATCGTATTTTCAACATATTCTGTCAGCTCAGTGCGGACTGCGTCTGCATCTGTTTTTGTGCTGCATATAATTGTCAGGAATTCGGAAGAAGCAGAATTTGGAAACAAATCTTCGCTTATATAAAGCACAGGAAGCGCCTGTTCTTCAATATATGCTTTCACCTGTTCGCACATCACTTGAAGAGTGGGCGTGCGCGGAGTCTCGTCCGCAGAAACTGTCATCACACAACTCATCACAGCAACCATGACCGACAAGAATAATGTCAGTATTTTTTTCATAATAATCATCCTTTCTTAAAACATGCAAGGCTTGTTTTTTTGACTGAGAAACCTTTGTTTCTATCTCCATTATAGCAAAAAAAAAAAAAAATAAGTCAATACACAAAATGTTCAATTTCACCATATCATTTTTAGTGAAATAGTTATCATAATTCGCACAATATTGCAAAAAAGGATGCATTTGCGTTTCATTGCATAAAACAAGAGGTGAAACCGCTGCCGGCTCCACCTCTTATCAATGTTTCAGACAATACGCTTAGCTCTTGGGTGCATCGGCATCGGATGCAATGCCCTTGAGCGCTGCGGTCAGGCTTGCAAGGCTCTGGATCTCGCTCGGAATGATGATCTTGGTTGCCTTGCCGTCTGCGGCTCTGGAGAATGCTTCCAGCGACTTGAGCTGAATGATCTTCTCATTCGGTGCAGATGCATTGAGCATCTGGAGTGCCTCAGCTTCGCCCTGTGCTTCGAGCATCTTCTGCTGACGGATCGCTTCTGCACGGAGCAGCATTGCCTGCTGCTGTGCTTCTGCTGCCAGAATCTGCGATTCCTTTTCAGCCTGTGCACGCAGGATCTTGGATTCCTTTTCACCTTCTGCAACGAGGATCGCAGATTTCTTCTCACCCTCTGCCTGAAGGATCTTTTCACGGCGCTCACGCTCTGCCTTCATCTGCTTCTCCATCGCATCCTGAATCTCACGCGGCGGCAGAATATTTTTCAGCTCCACGCGGTTGACCTTGATGCCCCAGCGGTCGGTTGCCTGGTCAAGGATCGCAGTGATCTTGGTGTTGATGACATCACGGGAAGTCAGGGTTGCATCCAGTTCCATTTCACCGATGATGTTACGGAGCGTGGTTGCAGAAAGGTTCTCGATTGCTGCCATCGGGCGCTCAACGCCGTAGGTATATTGCTTTGCATCTGTTACCTGGAAGAACACGACTGTGTCGATCTGCATGGTAACATTATCCTTTGTGATAACGGGCTGCGGCTTGAAATCCACGACCTGTTCCTTGATGGTCACGACTTTTGCCACTCTGTCAAAGAACGGGACAAGGAAGTGCGGGCCGGTGTGCCACTCCTGATAGAATGTTCCCAGACGCTCAATGACATAGACATTTGCCTGCGGAACGATCTTGATATTTGCAACAATGATAATCAGCAGGATCACGATGAGCACCAATGCAACGATCAGTCCGCCGTTGCCTGCTGCAAATGCAAAAATAGAAGCCAACATAATAATATCCTCCAATCATTTTCATTTATCCGCGAAATTGATGTGCCAACGGGTCCTTAAAATCGTCCGCATTCCGAACGATCAATTTTGCACCTTCCACCTGAACGATCATTACAACCGTATCCACAGGAAGAATATCGCCGGTTTCAGATACAGCAATCCAGTCTACGCCGTTGATCCGCGCTCTGCCGGTGCTGAGCGAAGGATTGATCTCCTCAATCACGATCGCTGTGTTGCCGATGTTATGATCTGCATTGGTGCGGATGGCGTTCTTGACGCGCAGCTTTGAGAGCAGCGGACGGGTCGCCAGCAGCAGCACGATCGAAACAAGCACAAAGATTGCAAGCTGTCCCTGCACACTGAATCCGGACATTGCAGCGATAAAGGCACCGACTGCACCGACTGCGAACCAGATCGACACCAATTGCAGTGTCAGGATCTCAAATACCAAGCCGAGCACAAAAACCACGCCCCAAAAAATCAAGTTCATCATGCGAAGCCCTCCTTTCCGCGTCACCACATCTTTGACGCTTTATGTTTGTATTTTACCATATCCTTCGATTTTTTGCAAGAAGCAAATTAAGACAAATTCCGCACGGGGGAGCAAGTAGCCGGATTATTTTAATTTTTCCTGTGCCGTTCTCCCAAATGCTCCGTTTCTCTGCCAAATCCGCCATATATCTAAGATTTCGTTTTTCAATATGAAAACGCAAGTTAATACGCGCATTTGATACAAAAATGCATATGGATGCATAATGCCTGTAAAATGGGGTATGATGTTCTTGCGGCACCGTAACCGGCCGCATGGAAAGGAGAACCTGCTATGAACGAACAAAAGAATCCGAACATCCACTGCACGGTGGAACAGTGTGCTCATAATCTGTGTTCCGAGCATTTCTGCACGCTCGATGCCGTCCACATCGGCACACATGAAGCAAATCCGTCTGTCAAAGAATGCGTAGACTGCAATTCGTTTGAAAAGCGCGGCTGCTGCTCGTAACAAAGAAACACAGCCCTTCGGCATCCCGTTATGCTCCATCGGGCAACCTGATCTATAAACAGCGCCCTGAAGCCAGAATCCGCTTCAGGGCGTTTGTTATCCGACAAGACCGGAGCGCTCAATGCCTTCGGTGAAATATTTTTGCAGGCAGACATATAAAATCAGCATCGGCGTGATCGAAATGAGACAGCCCGCTTCCAGCCATACGATCTTTTCCCGCACACTGACATTCGCATTTGCATTGTTGAAAATGGCGAGATTCAGGATGCTGTCAAGATTTTTCAGCACCATGGAGATCGTTTTGGTATTGGTGAAGAATGAGCTGACCGTGTAATAGTCGTTCCAGTACCACACAACCGAGAACAAAAAGACCGTCAGGAACGATGAACCCGCATTCGGCACCATGACCTTCAGGAATGTGCGGAACGGGCCGCAGCCGTCCAGATATGCCGCATCTTCCAGTTCCTTCGGCAGACCGCGGAAAAACTGCCGGAAAATGAAGATCATCAAGCCGGCGCGGATGCCGTTTGCCGTGAGTGCCGGCAGATACATGACCAGCATATTGTCGATCAGGTTGATGTGTCCGAACAGAAAGTTCCGGAAGGTGCTGTAAAGCGGGATCGAAATGATCTGTGTCGGGACAAGGATCATCAGGATCACAATGCCGAACAGCAGATTTCGCCCCTTGAATTTGAATCTTGCAAAGCCATATCCCGTGACGGCACAGGTCACGACCTGACACATGGAGCAGCCGATATTCAGCACAAGCGTGTTCAGCAGCGGATTGTTTTTCGTCTGCGTCAAGCCCATTGCCTGAACGGTCTGCTTCATGATGCGCAGCGTCGGGTGCCGCGGAATCCAGATCACAGTCGGGTCATTCATGTCGATGTTCTCGCGGAAGCCATAGCTCAGCATGAACAGCAGCGGGGTCAGGATCACAAAGCTCAGCCCGAACAGGATCAGGAACCGGAAGACCGGCCAGCATTTTTCTATGAGTTGTTTCCTGCGCAGATAGGCGATTTCTTCCCGATTCATATTCTGCATGCGGATCTTCATGGCTTCCTTTTTCGTCATGCCGTTTCCGACCTCATGCGGCTGATAGACATCCGGCACGGCACTTGCGGGAATCTCAGGGGTTTTTGCAGTTTCCTCTTTCATACGCGCACCCCCTTAATCCACTTCATAGAAGATGAACCGGTTCATAATCAGCACCACAATGCCGACCACAAACATCACGATCCCGAAATAACTCCACGCCATTGCTGCTGCATAGGCATAATCCCAGTCAAGCTGCTTATCCAGCACACGGGACATCACGGCGTTATCGGTTTTGGTAAACGAATCTATGACCGTATAAATAAAATTGGCAAGGATCATCGGGCTGACATACGGCAGCGTGATCTTCCAGAAATATTCCCATGCAGTCGCACCTTCCATAGATGCCGCTTCCTTTGCCGAAACCGGAATATTCTGCAAGGCTGCCAGAAAGATCAAAATCTGAATACCGGAGCTCCAGACCAGCCCGAAAATATTGGTCACAACCGTATTGATGGCATCGGTCAGGTGCGCATTGATATTCATGACACCCAGAAACTCCAGCAGATCGCCCACAAGATCCGTTTCAAACAGTGTGGAAAACTGCGCTGCACTGTCTGCACCGGTCGTCGCAATATTGCCGCTGATGATATTATAGACAGGGCCTGTTGCAATGATGACCGGCAGGAAAAAGATCGCACGGGCAAATCCCCTGCCCTTAAACTCCTGATTCAGAATCACGGCGATAAACAGCGAGAAAATCAGGATCATCGGGGTTGTCAGGGCGGTATCCTTGAGCACCGTCAGCAGATTCTGCTTGAAATGCGGATCTTCTGCAAAGGCGAACCGGAAATTGGTCAGCCAGTTCTGCCCCACTGTGCCGAGCCATACTTTGCGCATGCCGCCGACATCCGGTTTTAGCTGCGTATTATCCATGAAACAATAGCAAAACGATTCAGCCAGCGGGATCAGAAACCAGAGCAGCGTACCGATCAGCCAGACGGAAATGAAGCCATAGCCATAGAGTGCTTTTCTGCGTTCATACGGTATTTTCATGCAGGCATTCCATCTCCTTCCGGAACATAATCTTTCAGACTGCGCGTCTGCCCGTTCAGGCTGACTGTCCGCGCATGCAGATCCACGACTGTTTCCGCACCGTTGTCGTATGTGGTTGTAATGCGGTCGCCTTCCTGCTCATAGCGGATGATCGCGGCATCACTGACCGCAGCAAGGATCTCTTTTGCAAATGCGTAATATTGCGCCGCATTCTGCGTCCATTCATCCGCATATGCATAGAAATACGGATCAAAATCGGTATCTTTCAGGCGGCTGGTCTCCGCGGCAAGCAGATCAAACCGCAGATTGCTGCCCGCAGCGATCGCCCGCAGCACGGTTTCTCCGGCATCCGAGGTGCCGTTCACCGCTTTGGTGGAATACGGCACCAGCCCGTGCATCACGATCTGATACAGCGGAATATCGCCGTCAAAGAGATTGAACCCGCTGGATGAAAGCGGCAGATCGGTAATTGCATCACAATACGGCAGCAAATATGCATTCGGATGCGAACAGAGCACTGCACCGACATCTTTCCGGAGCAGCGCACAGCTTTCTTCCAGATATTGCTTGGTCTGATCGCGGGAAGTGCCCGATCGTTTGCCGTAATCGCCGTATAAAACGGAAGCGGCATCCCCGATGCTGACAGACTGCAAGCCGTTCTTCTGAAAATTCTTTGCCAGTTTCTGATAGACTTCCGGAAATACGGACGGCGACAGCAGCGACATGGTCTTTTTATCGCCGTATGGCAGACCGAATGCGCGTTCATAATCCACAATGCGGGCAAAGGCACCGGATACGCGCACCGCAGTATCCGTGAGCGACCAATAGCCGTTTCCGGAATAAAAGGCGGTGTTGCTGACCGCCGGATACCATGCGATCTGATTGTTTTCCAGATATGTCTGCAAAGCCTGAAAATCCGATTTGCCGCCCAGCGTACCGGATGCCTTGCCTTTCACATCCACTTTTCCGCTGATTCCGGCATTCGTCCAGTTGTGGACGGTCACATGCAGTTGATCGGCACCGTCTGCCCTGAGCTGCTCCACGATCTGCTGCATCTCGGAATAGGATGTCATTGCCGTTTTCAGAAACACCGGAAATCCAAGGATATTCCGCTGTTTCATGCAGCCGCCGTACAGATCCACAAAAAGCGGAGCTTCCTGCGGTTTTGCGGCAGCGGAAACCTGTTGTTCCTCTGTGAGATATTGCCGGTATCTTGCTGCAATATCGACATAATCCAATGTTTTGCCGCGGTCTGCATTGATCCCGTCCGCAGCCGTCAGCGGATAATACCGCACCCGGATTTTCCGGTGGGTGATTGTCTGCTCATAGACATCCAATGGATTGAGCTGGTCGCTGCCGAGATAATACTGATCGGCGCTGCGCAGAATAAATTTGAAATAACAGCGGTTATATTCTGTATTGGACTGACCGGTTCCGCTGACATCTGCGCAGAGACTGCAATTGCCCTCACCTTCCGCCGCGACTGCCAGCAGCGCATTTTCGCCCTTGCAGATGCCGTACATCGGGAGCGAAACGCCTGCCGTGACGGCACCTTTCGTCTTCGGAACGGCTGTGATGTCATTGCCGTAGAGCATCTGATTATAAGTTTTTGCGGTATATTTCTGATTATTGAACCGAATGACCGCGCCGCAGCCGTCCGGCACCACAAAATAGCCTTCTTCTTCGCTGTCCGCTGCACCGAATGCATTCATCAGCGCCAGCGACTGCGCCAGCACCGGCTTTTCATCATCCATGCCGTGTTTTTCGCTGATCTTTTCTGTATCCACACTGACTTCCAGATGATCCGCATGCAGCACATAAGAAACCGGGATCCGGATGCCGGTCTTGCGGAAGAAATAGGTCACCTGAATGCCGTCCGGGATCTCAGAATAGGTGATAACGGTCTTGCGCGTATCGCCGGAACGCACATTGACCGTCGATCGTTCATTGATCCGGGCGGCTGTAAGCACAACACCCGATGCAAGCTCTGCGCGGAGCACCGGCGCTGCAATCCTGTCTCCGCCGGCATTGATCGGGGAAGACCACCAGATATATCCGTTTTCCCGGTTGACCAGTGCAAAGACATCTTCCGGCAATTCTTCTGCATCCTCATCCAGTTGATCGGCATCCCATGCCCAGAGTGCAAGCCGGTCATTTTCGGCAACGCATTTCATCTTTGCAAAGACATCTTCTTCTGTACGGTCTGTCCATTCCGGATCCGGCATGCTTTCCGCATCGGCATCTGCCTGTGTGACTTCCGCATCTATCCGGTCGGTATCGGCATAAACCGGAGCAACTGCATGCAGCAGCAATACGGCAGCGCAGAGACAGCACAGCCATTTTGATCGTTTCTGCAACATATTCACCGCCCCTCAGACCTTTATGCGATACAGGATCTCTGTATACAGCGAATAGAAGAACACATAGACCTTCTGGAACAGACTCAGCATCAGCACTGCCAGAAACAGGATCACCAGCATGGCAAAAAATGTCATGAGAATGGCAGCGACTGTTTTCCGGAAGGAATATTGATGCACTGCCTTGACCGCATGGAACAGCAGCACCCCTGACCAGATCATCCCGACATAATAAACAACAGAGAAAAACACGCCCTCATCCCGCACGAGAATATGCGTCAGCAGCACATCGACATATCTGGAAACAATATACGGGATCAGCGCATAAGAGCTGTAAATGCAGATATTTTTCATCGTGCCTTCGCCGTCCAGCAGCGTACAGACAGACCAGTTGCCCAGCACCCACGCGCCGAAATATACCACCGACCGCATCAGATACGGCACAACACTGAACAGTGCATCCGGCAGCGGGCGGAACTGGAATCCGCACCAGCGATCATAGGCGATCAGGGCAAAAAACAGTGCGACAAGGATCACCGCCGTATATTTGAGCGTGCCGCCTTTTTTCCAGCGGAGATCTTCAAAACCCTCAAACGGGTGAAACACCACATGCCTGACCCATTGCGGCTGTGTCAGATCCATCATACGGCGTTCCCCCTTTCTGTTTTGTTTCGTATTTTACGGAACCGTTTCCAGCCGAAGCATCCGGCAGCCGGCAGCACGATCAGCAGCAGGATCTCTCTTAGATGTGCTTTCAGCCACTGGGAACGATAGCGTTCAAATGCGCGGTTATACCGTCTGGAAGAATCGGCTTTTTTGGCATATTCCATGGATTCCCGATATCTGCCCATGTTATAGTAAGCGCTTGAAATGCCGAGATAGGCTCTGCGGTAATTGCCGTCATATTTGAGCACTTCCAGCCACGGCTCCAGTGCTTCCTCATAATAGCCGGCATTATAGAGCGCGGTCGCATGATGGACGATCTCACCGAACGCAGTCTGTTTGAAGACTGTGACGGTTCCTTTTCCGGCATCCAGCACATAGATCTCCTCGCAGCCTGCACCTTTTGTCTCCACGGCGGCGACATTGCCGGCAGTAAATCCGCCCACCTGATCGCCGAGCGTACCCATGATAAAGAGCAGATCTGCTTCCTCATCATATTGGAACACTCTGCCGCTTGCCGCATCCAAACAATTGATCGAACCGTCATCACCGATATCCAGATCGACGATCTTCGTCTTATAACCCGTGCCGGAATACCATGCCGAGAAGCGGTCGCCCCAGACAAAATCCGACATATAGCCAAACAGATTATAGCCTTCCGGATTGACTTTTTTCACAGTGTCCGTATTGGATGTGCCGGAAGAAGTGGAAGTGAAAATAAAGCCTTTTTCCTTGTCAATATCAAAATTATCAAAGGCAGTCGGTGTACTGCGTGTCATATAGCGTCTGGCATCTTCCGAAGCAAACAGATTCCAGAAATGATTGGCAATGACCTGCGGTGTCGCGGCAACGGCATTTGCACCGTAATAACCGATAAATCCGCCGTCCGCATCAAACATCGCAGCACCTTTTGTCGTATTGCTCAGGATGATATAGATATTGCCGGCATTATCGCACAGAATCTTCTGCGGCAGGAAGGTCAGTTCCTGATCGTATACCGGTGAATCCGGCTTCCTGATCTCCATGACCACCGTTCTGTCCGGCTGACAGACCAGCGCTCTTTCGTGTTCGGTATCTGCAATATAAAGCAGACCGGTATCGGGTGAAACATACACACCCTTCGGATTTTTCAGCGTGGTTTCAGAGCCGTCCGGCATGATGAACGTGTCCAGCACTTCCAGAACGGCATCAAATGTGCTGTTGATCCTGAGGATCCGGTGATTGCCGGAATCTGCAAGATAGAAGCTGTCATCCTGCGCCTTAAACAGATCGCCCGGTGCATTGAATGCCGTTGTCCCGAGATCAAGCCCCGAAACGGCGCGTTCTGCCTGATAGCCTGCCTGCGACGGAACGGCTTCATCCAGATAATTATAGTTATAGACATCATACGGCTCATCTGCGGATGCCGGAAGCGTCAGCACGGAAACGGCTGCCGCTGCGGAACAAAGCACCGCCGTGCCTTTTCTGCACAAATTCCGGATATTTCGTTTCATGCCTGACCGTCCCCCCTTTCGTATCAGCTTAATCCTTGATGCCGGAATGCGCCATTGTTTCCATGACCTGACTCTGTGCCAGAACAAAGAACAGCACCGGCGGCACAAACAAAATCACTGCGGCTGCCATTGTCACACCCTGACGGGAAATGCCCGCAGCGGCTGCCTGCTGAATGACCGTCGGGAGCGTTTTCAGCGATTCGTCATAAACGACGCTGCCGCCCGTGATATTCCATGCACCCTGAAAGGCAAAGATCGCCATTGTCATGAGTGCCGGCTTCTGGTTCGGGATCACGATCTTCCAGCAAATGGTAAAGAGATTTGCGCCGTCCACCTTTGCTGCCTCGATCATCGCATCCGGCACGGTGCTCATCGACTGCCGCATGAGATAAAGTCCCATTGCAGATGCCACAGAGGGCAAAATCAAAGCGGACATCTTGTTAATCATGTGCAATTCCGCCATGACCATATACTGCATCAGATAAATGACATTGCTGTTATAAAGCAGTGCAAGCACCACCACGGCATTGATGAGCTTATTGCCCGGAAACTGCACCTTTGCGAGACAAAATGCAGCCATCGAGCCAAACACGCACTGCAAAACCGTCACTGCTGCCGTGACAAAAATGCTGTTGAACACATAGCGGGAAAACGGAACCCACATCTGTCCGAGCACGCGATATGTTTCCCAGAAGTTATCCAGTGTCGGATTCAGCGTATACCATTTCGGCGGAAAAATGAACATCTCATTGACCGGCTTGACTGAATTGACCAGCATCAGCCAGATCGGAAGCGTCATAAACAGCCCCAGAATGAGCAGAAACAAAAAGATCGCAACAGAGCCGCCGATCTTTCTGCCCGCCTGCCGGTGAGAGGCTTTCATTTTTGCCGGTTTTTTCCCGTGTATCCGTTTTTTGTCGGATGCCATGTTCTGCCCCTTTCTCAGTCCATATACTTTCCGAGCAATTTGCTGATGATCTTGTTTGCCGCATACATGGCAAGAAACAGGATCAGGCAGATCGCCGAAGCATAGCCCATTTCAAAACGCACCCAGCCGTAGTCATAAGCATGCGTCATAATGGTATGGGCTGCATAATCGGTGCTGGGGAACCCGACCAGACTCCGTGCGACGATATCCGCCGTGAATGCAGAAACGATCTGCATGACTGCGGCAAACATCAGCGAGGGGCCCATGCCGGGAATGGTAATATAGATCAGCTCCTGAAAGCGGTTTTTGATGCCCTCAATGGCACCCGCTTCATACTGACTTTCGTCGATATTCTGGAAGCCTGCACGCATCGCCAGAAAGCCTGCGCCCATGCTGATCCAGAGCTGCACGATAATGACGACCGTGAGGATATATCTGGAATCGGTCAGCCACTGAATGGCAGACGTTGTGATGCCGAGGTTCATCAGCGTGGAATTGGCGATGCCGTAGCTGTCGCCGGAGAAAATGAGCTGCCAAACGGCATACACGCCGGATGCCATCGAAGGCGCATAAAAAATCAGCGTGAAGATGACTTTCAGTGTATGGTTCATCTCATTGATGAGCCATGCGAGCAAAAAGCTGAGGAAATAACTCAGCGGGCCGGTAAAAACGGCAAACACCAGCGTCACCCGGATGGATTTGATGAAAACGCTGTCATTGAGAAACAGATTATAGAAATTGCTCAGCCCGACCCATTTCGGGGGATATTGTACCATATCAAAATCCGTCAGACTGATCGGCAGAGACATGATGACCGGAATCACGGTAAATATGAGAAACAGCAGCATAAACGGCAGCATCATCAGATAGGCTTCTTTATTTTGTTTCACCTGTGTCCAAAGCCGTTTCCGCTTTTCTTTTTTCGCAGCAGAACCGATCTGTTCCTTTGCCAAAACGGTCAGCCCCCTTCCGTTGACGGCGTATCCAGCCCCAGATTTTCCCGTTTGCGCCGGATCTCGTCATTCATATCGCTATTATAATACATCAGCGTATCACGCGGATTCTCATTGGCATTCACGGTTTCGCGGAATGCATTCATAATATTGCGCGTGACGGCATAGGACGCAGGCAAAACGGGGATCTCGGTGAGTGCATCCCACTGTGCCAGCAGCACATCCTGCTCCGCCTGTGACCAGTTGAGCTGTTTGAGCGCTTCGATATTGGCAGCTTCATAGCGTCCCATCTGACCCATCAGCCCTTCCAGTTCCGTACCGTAAGCGGTCTGCACCGCATCTGAGCAGAACCATTTCACATATTCCCATGCAGCTTCTTTGTTTTTCACCTGATCGAAGATGACCGCACCGGTACCGCCGGAATTGGATGCATGATTGATGGTACCGTCCGGCTGTTCTGTGCCGGGCATAACCGTGAAATCCCACAAGCCCTTGATCTCAGGCGCTGCGACCGAAAGCTGATTATAAAAGCTGTAATTTGCGATCACAATGGGATATTGTCCTGTGCGGAAATAGCTGTATGCATCATAAGTCTGCATAAAGCGGTAATCGGTATAAAAATCCGTCCACTTTTCAAAGCACTGGATCGCCGGCACGGAATCAAACGTGGTACGGGTCTGCGCGGGATCATAATAATTCATCCCCTGCTGCAAAATCAGTGATGCAAACGTATGACCGGCTTCTGTAGCGGGCGCGGCATTCGCACCGGGCAGGATCAATCCCACGCCCAGATGTCTGCGCTGCAATGCCGGCAGCATGTCGATCATCTGATCCCATGTCCGCGGCAATTCCGCAAACCCCAGCGCAGAAAGAATATCCGCACGATAAAACATCATCGTCCAGCTCTGCGTCAGCGGCATACCGTAAACGCCGCCGTTATAGGAATACATCACAGCAGCATCATGCTGATAATGCTGCATCTGCTCCTGATAATCCGGAAACTGCGTCAGATCGGTCAGCAAGCCGCGGCATGCGAGATTCACGGGGAATTCTCCGCCGAGGAACAATGCAACATCCGGTGCATTGCCGGCAAGCGCCGCTTCCACAACACCGCCGACCACCAGATTCACAGAAACCGGAATATCGGGATGTTTCAGTGCAAAATCATTTTCGGTCAGTTCTTTGACCACAAGCGCCTGATCTCTGCCGAGATTGACCCACACATTGATGACATTCTCTGCATCGGCATCCACATCCGAGAGCGTGGTATAATCTTCCGTGAAAGAGCCGAGAAACGCCTTGAACCGGAATGCAAGCTGCTTGAAGAAATTGGCTTTCAGGGACGAGAAACTGCGGTCAGGCGATGCGATCTCCAGATAGTCGATCTCCAGCGGCTGATCGCGGTAATCGCAGATAAACGCGGAAACGGTGGAAATGCTGTTTTTCATCTGCGAAACGTATTTCGGGATCCGGCTGGGCTTTTCAATGCATTTATCCAGAATGATATACATTCTCTGGAGCGCCGCAGCTTCGGAGCCGAGTGAACCGGAAAGCTGTTCGATCCCATTCTGTGCATCCTTCAATTCTTTGGAAAGACGCACAAAATCGGGGATCAGAGTCGGGATGCTTTCTTCCACATAATAGTCGTTATATTTATCCGGATTCGGGCCTGTAATCATCAGGATCTGCTGATAGCAGGCATTCAGTTCTGCCACAGCGCCTTCCAGCCGCCGCATATAGTCCCCGATCTCACCCGGCATGACTTCCAGTGTAATGGTATGCGGCGTACCGGCAGTCAGATAAACATACGCAGGTGCATCGGAATCCGGTTCCGTGACCGTTGTCATCGTCCAGTCGGTATCATAATAAAACTTCACCTGTCCGAAGGCATCGCTCGGCACAGCGCCGTCCACAAGAATACGGCGGTTGGAATAGAGTCCGCGCATGACATTCTGTCTTGCCTTCATCCCGAGCTGATACCAGCCGTCCGCGGGGACGGCATCCGCAGGGATCTCCCATGTGATCGTTTGTCCGGCGTGATCCCAGTTTGCGCCGCCGATGGTATTATAGACCATTTTGACCGGATCGGACGGTGAAACGGTATAAGAGCTGTTATCATATGCCGGATAGAGCGTAGCAGAAGATTTATAAGCTGCCTGTTCGCCTTCGAGCCGCAGCAAAAGGGAAGGCGTTTCCAGCAGTTCCTGCTCAGAGGGCGCGGCATAATGCGGCACGGCATCCGGCTGACAGAACCGGATCTCCTCAATGCCGACAGAAGCCTTGATGCCGTTGAGCGTTAATGTATGTGAGCCTTTTTCGAGATAAAAGCCAAGCGGTGTATTGAACAAGCCGTCTTCATCATACAGGAATTTCTCCTGCCAGACGGGAAATTCCACCTGCGCCGGACGCACCTGATTTCCGCGGGAATCCGTCCGGATCTCATGTTTATTGACAAATGTTTTATTCAGGCAGATGCGTGCAGCGGATTCAAAAGGAGAAACGCCGTCCAGCAGCAGGGACAGCTCCACCTGATTCGACGGCGATTCCATTGCATAATAGCGCATTCGGATCGAATAAACGCCGGTTTCGGGAATATCGAACGAATAATGCACAGAACCCGAAGCACTTTCCCAGCAAAGGACATCGGTGCGCTGATCGGAACCGCTGCCGAGCGCACCGATCGTAAATGTACCGTTTTCGGTGCGGTCGAAATCCGCGCCTGCAAGGGACACAACGGCATCCGGACGCGGCTGATCTGCATATTTATCATAATAATCGCTGTATCTTGTTTCCGGCGCAAAGGAAATCGAATAGAGCGCATCGGGATCCGGAGCAGCCGCAGCCGATGCACACACAGCAGGCATCGACACTGCGCTTGTGACGGCGGCACTGACCGCAGCAGCACAGATCCGCAAAAAGATGTACTGCCGATTCTGTTTTTTCACATAGATTCACCTCTCAGCCGAAACAAGGAACATGATTGTGCTGCGATTTTTGCTGCACTGTTCCGGAAAATATCATCTGCGAACCGTATCAAA
>DMBA01000109.1:0-2083 GCA_003446315.1 Ruminococcus sp.
AGCCGCTGTTTACAATGATATTGGGGCGAGCCGGCAGGGGTGCATCAGAACCGAGATAATAACTCGGATGCGGCGGCTGATTGTAGCAGCTCTGTTCACAGCCGGCCTGCATGCGGTATTGCATATCGTGCATCAGCGTGGTCAGACGGACATCTGTATTTGCAGTTGTGCACCAGATGCGCAGCTTTTGATTGTCTTCCGTGCGCAGGATCAGCTCCTCACGCCAGTCGCCGAACAGATCAACAGAGATGCTTGGTACATTTTTGGATCCGTTATTCGAAGCGCAGCCGCTTGCTGTGAAAAGACGATCAATTTTATTTGCACCGTTCATTTTGGAGATTGCCGTGCCGTCAAGGATCTCGCGTTCCAGATCACCGTCCCAATAGATAAAGAAGTTTTGTGCAGGCTTGGAGCTGCCGATGGCTTTTCCGTTTTGATCGTAAACATTACCGTCCGCAGCGCCCCAGAATTCCGCGCCTTTGCTGCCCAGCCACACATTATCAGCGGCGCAGCGGCCGGTATCCTTTGCACCGTTGATATGGAAGATGATCTGACCGGTTTTCGCATCCACGCAGGATTCGCCGTAGGGTTTATCTTCGTGGCAAATGAAGAGCTCCAGACCCTGCCGATCCGGCAGCAGATCGCCCAGATGCATGGCATCTCCGTGATGCTGACCGGTCGTCCAGAGGAGTTTACCGTTATCGTCGATCGCAGAAGCGCCCATAAAGATCTCCTGCTTGCCGTCGTTATCGGAATCAGCGACCATGACATTATGGTTGCCGCAGCCCCAGCCGGGAGCATTCTGATTGAATCCGGTGTCATAGATCCAGCGCTTGACCAGTTTGCCGTTCCGGACATCCAAAGCGGAGAGGGTCAGGCGGGTATAATAGCCTCTGCCGTAGACAGCCGATGGATGCACGCCGTCCAGATAAGCGATGGCGCTGTTCATGCGGTCGACGCGGTTGCCGTATTTGTCGCCCCAATCGCCGACCGTACCGCGCGGCACCGGAAAATCTATGGTATCGAGTGCGGCACCGGTTCTGCCGTCAAAGAGTGAAATATATTCAGGGCCTGAGAGAATATAGCCGTCATTATTGGCATAATACTTGGAACCATCACCGATGATCTTGCCTGTGCCGTCCACGGTTCCGTCCGCAGTTTTTGTGATGAGTTCGGCTTTGCCGTCGCCGTCAAAATCGGCAACACACATTTGCGTATAATGCTGACCGGCGCGGATATTTTGACCCAGATTGATCCGCCAAAGCTGCGTGCCTTCGAGAGTATAACAATCAATAAATACATTGTCTGTTTTGCCGCTTTGCGAATTATCTTTTGAATTTGCGGGATCCCATTTCAGGAAGATCTCATATTGTCCGTCGCCGTTCACATCGCCCACGCAGCAATCATTCGGGGAATACTGACTGCCGGGCTGTTTCAGCGGAATATCAAAATAAGAGCTGCCGGAAGCAAATTTGCAGGTCTGTGTAGAGATCACGGTTCCGTTGGATACCGTATCCACGCGATATTTCGCATTTGCGCTGCCGCCGTTATCCTGATAGCAGGTCGGGTCGCCTTGTTTGCTCGTATAGATCAACTGATCGTCACGATACAGGCGGAATTCAGCGTCATCGGCATCATCGGCATTCCAGCGCCAGCTCACGAACATCCCGTTTCCGGATCGGACGGCATAGATGCCGCGGTCGAGATACTCCATAACGGCAGTACCGTTTCCGCCGACACCGTAATCAGCCCGTGCCGGAATCAGCGGAACAGAGGTTGCTGCCAGGATCAAAGCAGAGCCGGCAGCGGCAAGTTTTTTGTTTTCTTTTTTCATTGCGGATTCTTCCTTTCCCAAAAATAAAACCCCCTTGGAATCCTGAAACAGCGCAAACAGATTTTACAAAATGTAAATCCGGCGCAATGTTTCATTAACTGTATTATAGCAGACTTCCCGACGTTTGGAAATGAACAAATCCATCATCATATTGAAGGAATCCTGCAAATTTGATCCGGGAAAGAGAAAAACCGCAGTCAAACATTTGTGTGACTGCGGTTTTATCAGCGGGTGGGTAGAGGGATTCGA
>DMBA01000109.1:2151-7904 GCA_003446315.1 Ruminococcus sp.
CGGTCTTCGGGACCACAATCCGACGCTTTAACCAACTAAGCTATACCCACCATATTCAATTGTCAACGGAAAAGCAATGCCTTTCGCAGTTGAGACGCGCCTTAAAGGATTCGAACCTTTGACTTACTGCTTAGAAGGCAGTTACTCTATCCAGCTGAGTTAAAGGCGCAAACACCGTAAAAACGGTTAAGCGAGTGATGGGAATCGAACCCACGTAACCAGCTTGGAAGGCTGGAATTCTACCATTGAACTACACTCGCACAAGCGATATCAGTGCGGTTCAGTCCGGTGTCTTACCAACACTGCGAGATTTATTATAACATAAAAAAGCGGATTTGTCAAGAGGAAATCGCAAAAAAATTTTGAAAAACGATTTTTGTTGACAGGTGCTGATGATTTTGCTATAATAGAGGAAGGAATCTATGCAGAAAGGCGGAGAATAGATGAAGGAATCAGGGGGGCTCATCGGTTCTGTAACGACTGATGCGCATTTTCATATGCAATATGCGGATGCGGATTTTTTTCATTATTTCGGGGATGATGTGATCTATTCGATCCTGCGGACGGTGCACGAAGCGGATACGGAACGGCTTTTGCAGACGGCACATGCACTGCGGGACGGGCAAACGGAACAGATTGCACTGCGGATGCGCGGCACGGCAGCAGATTGGCGCTGGATGCTGGCATCGCTTTCCGCGCACGGCTCCGGCGAGCAGCGGCGCTATCAGATGCGGATCGCCGATGCAGACCGGATGCAGCGGCAGCTCATGCTGCTGACGGCGGAAAACACGGCATATCGGTTTTATCTGAATCTGATGCGGGAGCTTGCATTCCGGTATTCCTTCCGCACGCAGCGCATACAGCTTTTGTCGTTTGACGTATGCAGGGAAGTGATCCTGACGGATATGCGGCTTTCGGAGTGGAAGCGGCAATCCATTGAAAACGGGATGGTTGCCGCACATGATGTTCCGAAGTTTGAGAAGCTCTGTGCGGATATCGAAGCAGGCGTGAGCCGGTTTCAGCACGAATTGGAGACAGCGGTCTGTTCCAAGGGGCAGCATATGGAATACTGTTCCTTCCGCGGGGTAACGCGCTCCAATGCGCCCGGCAGCCGCACGGTACTCGGCACGGTCAGTTTTCTGCATGCGAAATACAAGACCAAGGAACCGGGCTGGATGATGGAATCCACCCGTGATCCGGCGACGGATCTGCTCAATAAGACAGCGATCACCTCGCATGCCAAGGCAGTTCTGGCGGCGCAGCCTTCCGGTATGGTGAGCATTGTTCTGCTGAATATTGATGAATTCAAGGAGATCAACGACCGCTGCGGGCATATGTTCGGCGATGAGGTGCTGTTTACTTTTTCGCATATTCTGCAAACGGAGATCGGATCCCGCGGCACTGCCGGACGCATCGGCGGGGGAATGTTCCTGCTGGTGCTGGAAGGCATTGCGGATGAAACGGATCTGCGGGGCATTCTGCGTGCCATCCGGACGAAATTTGAATGGGCATGGGAATCGGACAGTGAACGAAAGGGGATGCATGTGACCTGTTCCATGGGAGCAGCCTGTTATCCGATCAATGCGCTGGATTATCAGGAGCTGTTCATGCAGGCGGATAAGGCACTTTATATTGCGCAGGAAAAAGGACATAATCGCTATGTGATCTATGATGTCAACAAACACGGCGCAGTCCAGCCGAACCGGGAACGGACATTGTCAGATCTGTATGCAGCGGCACCCGCGCAGAGCAAGGCGGGATTTGTTTCTGAGCTGATGCAGAATCTGCTGCGGGAGAAAGCGGATGTCCAGAGTGTGATGCAGCGCATCGGGGAGCAATTTGGGCTGGACGGCATCCAGATCGCAGCAGCACCCGATTGGAAGCCGGTTTATCAGTGGGGACATCCTGTATCCGGCGGCTTTCCGGAGCTGCTTTCGGAGTCTTTTGTGCAGCATTTCACAGCCGATCACATCTGCGTGATTGACAATATCAACGCACTGGAAGGCATAGCGGATGATGTTTTTCATCGGCTGGAGCAGGAGAATCTGCTGGGAACGGTGCTGTATCTTGCGGAGCAGGACGGTGTTCCGGCAGCACTGATCTCGTTTGGATTATTCGGACATTTCCGGAAATGGAGCACGCCGGATATCGGTTATCTGACGGTGCTTGGCGGCATTCTGGGCACACTCGCACTTTCATAAAAACGGCTGCGTTTATGTTTGACGACCGCATATTTATGATGAAACCGGCGGCACTCTGTTTATGAAGAACAGAGCGCCGCCGGTCATTATTTTGGGATATTTTAATCGTAATGAACAGTGGAGAAATGGAAGACACGATCCTGCGCCAATGTAAAGAAAATCGCGGAAGAGGATTCCGGCGCTGCGGGGTTGGCTGTCCAACCGTAATAAACACCGTTGTAACAACTGATTTCTGCCGGCAGGGATCCAAAACCAAAGGTCGCATTGCTGCCGACATTTCCGCTGATGATATCCGTCCATTCATGGTTTCCGGCGATTATTTCACCTGTGGTGAAGTTATATGCAAACACTTTCTCACCGCAGGGCGTGATATCTGCTGCACCGGCTCTTTCCGCAATGACAGCATCGCTGGGTGCAATGGCTCTGGCGGAATTGGTTTCCGGATGATAGCAATACCATGCACCGCTTTGACCATCGACAAACCAGATCAGATTATCCGCAGGATACCAGTTTGGGGTATTGGCGTAACCGAGTGATGACAGTCTCATTCCGTCCGGAAGATGGAATTCTGCTGTTTCACCGGTGAAAGGATCCAGTCGTATCAGCGTGACCGCGTCCGAGCAGCAAGTCCAGATATAGCGGCCGCCGGTTTGATCCGGCTTTGCGAGCATCCAGTCCGGAATATCGGGTGTGTCGGGCGATTGTGGGGTCACCGGTTCTGTTGCCGCACCGGTATTGATGTCAATGATCGTGAAATGGGCGGATGAATTGTTATCGAAGGAATAGATAAAGCATTTGTCGTATTGACCGGTTGCAGGGTTGCGGAAGGATTCGATGTTATGGATCATACCGTTGTCAGGAAATGTATAGAATGTTCTGAATTGAAGGGTTTCCGGATCCATAACAGACAGTTGATTGCGATAAATGTGGTACATATGATGCTGATCGGTCATGATCTCTCCGTTGAGGGATAAGTTTTTCAGCCGGTATTCCACACAAGAGTCATCGGAATGCGAGCAGCCATCGCGGTGGCAGATGCGTTCCGTGAATGTGATATTGTCACCGAGCAGACCGCGTTTTCCGGCTTCGATATAATACATATAGCGATCATCAAACAATTCTGTTCTGCTGCTGACAAACCGGATCGCGCCCACGCCGCCGAGCACATTGGTTTCCTCTGCACGGATGTTTTCTGCCGGTGCCGTTGTGACGGTATTTGTCGCAGATGCGGTCGTTTCGGAGACAGTCGCGGCGGTCGTGTCCGCATTTGCAGAAGCGGTCGTGGCAGTTGTACCGGTTCCGGTTGTGCCGGTCGCAGTACCGGTTGCAGTACCGCTGACAACAGAGACAGATGTCTGGACGGCATCTTCAAAATCGCCGCTGACATGGTGACCGGCATATTTCACCTCGCCGGATTCGGTGTTGCAGATGACATATTCTTCGCCGTTCAGACCTGTTTTCGGCAGCAGGAACATCACCGTGTCGTCCGTCCTCAGAAGATGCAGTTCCGGACGTTCTGCTTCATTCGGGAAGTCAGAGCCCCAGAGTGTTTCCATACGCGCTGCATAAAGAACGCGGTTTTCGGCAAGCCCGTCTGATGTGTCATAGAGCGTGAGATCTTTCTGATCTGCGCCGCTTTCATATACGATGCAATACATGCTGCCGTCGGAATACGGATCCATATAGGAATAGCCATAGGAAGCGGCATTGCCGTTTGCAGCGAAGTTTGCAACGGTATTGTGCGTATCATGCATCGCAAGGTCATGGGTATCGGTTTCGTAGAAAAGACCGGAATCTTCTGTCCATTTCCACTGTACGATGCGGTAGTCGATTTCTGTATTCGGCTGATCGGGCAGCGTACTGAAATAGGTTTCCGGATGCTCCAGATCATCGAAGCGATAGTGCAGCATATGGATTTGATCCGGCTGACTGGTCAGTGCATAGAAGCCCTCACCGCTGCCGTCGGGCTTGATATCGGCGGAACCGGTATAATCGTTGACAGACTGATCTTTTGCGTTGAACAGAACGGTGTGCGGGGCATAGGGCGGGAGACTGGAGAGAACGCCGTCTGCTGTTTTGCCGTAGGTTGATCTTGCAGCATCCTGAAGTTCCCCGGATGCAGCGCTGTTTTCGCCCATAGCGAATGCCGGTGACCGGCTGTCATTGACGGTGATGAGATAGCAGTCGCCGCCGAGATGCTGGATCGCAGCGATTGCAATGGCATCTGCCGGAACCGGCTGACCGTTCTGATCGGTGTTGTAAGTGAAGAACGGGGATTCTTTGCCGTAGCTGTCGGTCAGATACAGCGTATTCTGATGCGCAGCAAAGAGCTGTTCGCCGTCTGTGAGCAGTTGATTGCCGGTTTCAAAACTGAAATTGCGGCTGATCGCACAGTCAGCGCCGGCATCATGTTTGCAGTTCGGGATATCACAGATGCTTGTGATAAGACCGCCGTTGACAGACCATTTTTCCGCATTGTGATACCAGCAGTCATCATCGCGGAAAAACATTTCGCCGTCCGTGCTCAGATAGGGCTGAATGGATCCGTGACCGCCGAGCAGATTCAGGTTCTGTTCTTCCAGATTGGAGTCAGCGGGCAGCAGATCGTGCTTATCTCTTGCATTATAAGCGATGATGCCGATGGTCACGGCGATCGCAGCGGCAATTGCGCCGACGCTCATCGTCATACGATGAATCAGCCTTCCTCTGCGGCGTTCCGCGCCGTCCCACGCAATTGCTTCTTCAATGTATTCTTCGCGGATTCCGTACATCATTTTCATATATTCCTTTTCGTTCACAGCAATCCCTCCTCACTGAGTGCGTCTTTCAAATGGTTTCTGGTACGAAGCAGCGTCATTTTGACCTTGCTCTGACTGACACAGCACTTGTCTGCGATTTCTTTGATGCTCAGATTGCTCCAATAGCGCAGGACAAACATGACACGGGTCTCAGCAGGCAGATCGCCGAGAAACCGGTTGATTGCATCGGAAAGTGCCATTGTATCGAGGACTGCTTCCGGATTATCGGGTGCAGCGATCACATTTTCGAGTTCGGAAAGAGCTGCTGTGATTTCTCCGCCGCCGCGCTTAGCCGCACGCTGTGCCGCGCGGCGGTTGCAAGCAAGGTTGCGCACGGTAACGGTTAGAAAAGCAGCGAGATTACGGGGTTTTTCCGGCGGAATTGCTTCCCATAGCTTCATGAGCGCGTCATTGACGCATTCTTCCGCGTCTTCGCGGCTCCCAAGAATATTTTTAGCGATGGTGTGGCAAAGACCGCCGAACTTCCGTTCAGTCTCTGAAATTGCACGCTGATCGCGTTCGTGATACAGCAGCACGATCTGCTCATCTGAAATCGTTGTGGAATGCATGCGGACATCCCCTTTCTGAAAATTCCTTGTTGAGGTACCTCTGTTATCTACGACAGGAAGAATCTGTAGTTGGTCACAGAATGATGAAAAAATTTGTGCTGCGGGGAGCCCCCGCGGGCATTTCCTAAAGTTCACTGAATACGCATATGCAAATTGGGCATGAATTGTTGCTTTTTACCGCATAA
>DMBA01000220.1 GCA_003446315.1 Ruminococcus sp.
TGTAAAAATCCGTTCTGCGCAATTGCCGGCGCTTTACCGGTTTGGCAGGTGTTTTCGGCAAGCGCTTTCATGTACTGCGAACCGGATTCCGATAAAGATGGATTGTGAACACTGTACCTTTTCCTGCTGCACTCTGTACTTCGATGGTTCCGTCATGCACGCGGATGATCTGCCTTGCCATAGCAAGCCCGATGCCTACGCTGTCCGGAGATGCATTGCCCGCTTTATAGAATCGCTCAAAAATATGCGGGAGATGCTCTTGTTCGATGCCTTTTCCGTTATCTTCAATCGAAATCGTCGTGTGCAGATTGTTCTGACCGGCAGATATCTTCACAAATCCGCCCGGTTCTGTATGTTCGATGCAGTTTTTGATGATGTTGGAAAGTGCCTCTTTCAGCCAGTGACCATCTGCCCATAGGATGATCCCGTCAGGAATCTTACAAATATATTCCACATCTGCGACATCCGCCATAATCAAAAGCGGCTCGGAAAGATCCGCGATCATTGCACTTAGATCCGCTTTTTCCGGTTTCATCTCCAGAACGCCTGCTTCCAGTTGTGAAAGCGTAAGGAGATTTTTGAGCAGCCATGTCATTTTGTTGATCTGGGCATCAATCTTTCCGGCATATTCCATCCGCTGCGCATCACTGACCGTTTCATTCATCAACAGCTCATTCATCAGCGAAATGGCTGTAAGCGGTGTTTTGAACTGATGAGAGATATCAGACATCATATCCGAAATATATTTTTTCTGATGATGCTCAGAAGCATACTGTTCCCGCAGAATGGTGATGACCTTGTAGATCTCGCTTTGCAGAATGCCGATGCTCCCTTCCGAGATCTTCTGCATTTCCGGCAGGGAAGCATAATCCTGCACCTTTGTGATATAGGATATCAATTCATTGATCTGCTTTTGGTTTTTCCTTTTTTCAACGATGTCCGCTGCTAATATGATAACCAATGCAGATGCCAGCACGCACATCCCAAGGCGCGGATCTGCCGGCAGAATGCACAGGAAAAATGCAGCGGCTGCAATTCCGATCCTGAATTTCATGTTCATCATACCATCCGATAGCCCATGCCGCGAACGGTCTGGATCACGGGCGCATCGCCTTCCTGCTCCAGCTTTTTTCTGAGCCTTTTGACATATACCGTCAGGGTATTGTCATTGACAAAATCGCCTGCGCTGTCCCACATATTGTTCAGGATCTGCTGCCGTGTCAGGAGCTGCCCTCTGTTTCTGACAAAGGTCAGGAGCAGTCTGTATTCTGCGGCGGAAAGAAAGATCTCCTCATCGTCGCGCATGATCCTGCCGCTGTGGATATCCAGCGTATTTCTGCCGATCCCGATGGGCTTCTGCGTATCATCCGGCTTTGTCCCGGCTTCATCCGCAGGGGCGCTGCTTCCGGTTCTTCTTCGCATCACTGCCTTCATTCTGGCTAACAGCTCCCGGATCCGGAACGGCTTTGCAATATAATCATCGGCTTCCTGTTCAAAGGCAAGAACAGTGTGCACTTCATCGTCAAAGGCGGTCAGAAAAATGATCGGAACATCTGATTTTTCCCGGATCGCATTGCAGATCCGGTAACCGTCACCGTCCGGAAGCGATATGTCGAGAAGGCACACATCATAGTGTACCTTCTCTTTGAATGCTTCTATGGCGCTGTGCATATCCCCGAAGGCTTCGACCTCATAGCCTTCCTGTGAAAGGGCGATTTTCAGTCCTTCCACAATAATGGGATCATCTTCTGCGATCAATACTTTCATATATTCTCCATTCGTATTTCTTCGATCAGCCGTTTTCCGCTGTCGTGTCCGTAACACGCTTTCGTGAAGATCGTCAATCCGGCGATGCCGGTCAGCAGCGTAATGACGATCATCCACACCGGGAAGGTAATGTGCAAGCCGGCATATTCCACAGCGAGCAGTTTATATAAACACAGCACAAAAACGAGCGTGATCACAGCCGCATTCCGGAATGCTTTTGTTAAGATCCGGATATTTTCGGTCAGAAGCATTTTGTTCTTCTGCTTTTGGGTGATGCCCAGCGAGTGCAGCACAGCCATTTCCGTATGTCTTGCCAGACACCTGCCCATCACGGAATTATACAGATTCAGCAGACAGATCAGCGCGATCAAAAGCGTAAAACAAACAGCTACGATATTTGCGATCTTTGTAATCACGCCGGCAAAGTCCGTCATATTGAAGATCTCTGTTGATCTGAGGGCAGAGCGTCCGAATTCATCCTTGATACCGGAAAGTGTTCTGATGAGTTCCGCATCATCCGTATTAAAGAATATGAACTTTGATGTGTCGTTTGTTCCGAATGCAGGATCTGTGAGCCTGATCTGCTCCTGCGTCTGCTCTGAAATGAACATGAAGATTCTGTTGCTGTTCAGAACACAATATTCCTGCACATCTTCAGCATTGACATATCCTGCAAATGCAGCCGGAACAGTGCATTTATATGCTTCATCTGTTTCTTCATCGTATTCCAAAAGCTCCATCCGGATGGAATCGCCTTCTTTTACAGATAAAGGCTGCTTGAATTCATATTTTGCATAATCGGGTTTATGCGCATCCTCTGCAAAGAACTTGAAATCGTTTGAGGTGATCCTGAGGGTATCATACACCAGCACAGGGCATGCTTCCGCATCTTTATATTGAGCAAGGCTGATTCCTGCATGATCTGCCAGCCGATTGAATGCTTCATTTTTCAGTGTGATGAAGCCGCCCCATGGGCATGAATAGATATTTTTGTACCTCCCTTCACCGGTCAGATACTGCTGGATGGTTTCGGGAGATGCATCCGGGAACCACTGTTCCAGGATCTCTTTTGCTTTATTTTGATATGCTTCACTATAGAATTCCAGCGGAATGCACTCTGTGAAGTAAGTGATATTCAGTTCCTGATAGCCGCTGACATACGTCGAATTCGTGATATCGTCCTTGCCGGATTGATACCGTTCATCGGCAAGGAAGGCATCGTTTTGAAACACATAGGAATAGCCGTTGTAAGCCGTACCCGGCAGGATCTCTTCCGCATCCTGCATGGTGACCAGAATATCGCCGATGCTTCCCGCTGCAAAAGCGGTGATAAGGGTCAGGGCGGTAAATGCGGTAATGCTTCTGATGATGCCCTTTGTGGATGCATCATTTCTTTCGACGGAAGCTGTTCCAAGGAGTTTTTCGGCTTCTCCCTTCCGCATCATGCCGAGATAGCTTTTATATCCCTTTTTCCGGAGCTTCATGGAAGTTTCATTGCCTCTGATGCTTTCAACCGGCCCGATTTTACTGATTTTCCGTGCAGGGCTCCATGCCGAGATCCAGACGGCGATCACGGAGAAAAGGATAATCAACAGGATATTCAGGGGATTGATGACAAGATGATAGGATATCTCATACGATCTTTTCGAGACAACATTGAAAATGATGGTATCAAAGATTTTTGAAAAATGCGGATAAAGCAGCGCCATACCGCCTTTTACGCCAAGCAGCCCGATGATGATTCCCAGCGGAAGCGAAAGACAAAGCAGGGAGAACACCTCATAATAGACGCTCCATTTTTTTTGTTTGCGTGTCGCACCCACAGAGGAAAGCATGCCAAGATACCGGCATCTTTCCCGATAGGACATCGTGAATACATTGTATATCAGTACGAGTGATGCAGCCGTAATCAGCACGACAAAGAATGCCTGACAAAACAGCATCAGGAAGTTGAGCTTATGATCTTGCCCGTTTGCAGTAAATGCCAGAAGCGGATCATTTGCAACGATCCTGCCGTTTTCCACGGGGATCATTGCACCTGTTTTGGTTTGATAGCTGCTGCCTTTTTGGAGTATTGTATCTCTTTCTTCCGGTGTTCTGGAATTGTCCAGGATCTTTGCAATTTCACCGAAGCAGTCTTCCTTTGTGTGGATGTCGATGGTCAGCACAGCATTCAGTTTTTCATTTCCGGTTCCTGTTTGATCTGCCCCTGTGAGCGCGATATATCCGCCCTGACTCGGCAGCCCGAAGAACGGTTCTTCCATAATGCCGACCACGGTCAGACGCTTTTTGAGTCCTGTAGGCTTATGTATCATCTCGATCGCAGCATTGGTTTTGTTATAGGGGAAATGATCGGGTGTTTTTAATGTTTCTCCGGGAGTAATATGAAATTCAAAAGGGAAAAGTGCTTTGTTTTGTTCGAATCCTTCTTTTTTTCGTGCTTCCGTTTCTTCATAGGTGAATGCATGAATGTATCGTTCAAAACAATCAATATCAATGGTATCACCCGGCTGGATCTCAGCGCCTTCATCCAGTGCTCTTTGGCTGATGATGACTTCATCTGCGTTCTCCGGATAACGGCCTTCTTTCACCTGAATGTTCATCTGTTCAAAGAGGGATCCGGAATACGCTTTCAGTTCAAGAAACGGCGTAGTTTCCGGATTTCCGCTTGCGGGAAACGCCGTATATCCGAGTGGTTTCGAGACATCAAATCGCTCCACAAAGGAAAGCGCTTTGATCTGTTCAGCCTGTTCTTTGTCAATATCATATACCTGATAATGCCAGCTTCCGCTGTCCGCCACAACTGCATTTTTCAGATAATCCAGAAGGGTATCCCTGCCGATGAATACGGCTGTCATCAGAATGACCATAATCAGGATGCCGAGAAACGTAATCAGTGTACGCTTCCGGTTTTTCATCATATAGGTTTTGGTAACCTGAAAGATAATTTTTTTATTGTCCATAATATCACCGCCGTTTCTCTTTCAGGTCAAACCAGATTTCTGACTTTTTCATTTCTGCAAATGCAGCCGTCCACAATGCTGATGATCCGGTCAGCCTGCATTGCCAGAGATTCGTCATGGGTAATCAGGATCAAAGTCTGCTTGTTTGTCTGATTGGATTCTTTCAGCAGTTCAATGATCTCCTCACCGGTTTTACGGTCGAGATTTCCGGTTGGTTCATCTGCCAGCAGGATCGCAGGATGGCTGTAGAGTGCCCGCCCGATCGAGACTCTCTGCTGCTGTCCGCCGGAAAGCTGACTGGGAAGATTGCCTCTCCTGTCCGTCAGTCCCAGATGCGCGACCACCTGATCGAGTCGTTCCCGATCCAGCGGTCTGCCGTCCAAAAGATGCGGAAGTGCGATGTTTTCATCGACATTGAGTACCGGCATCAGATTATAGAACTGATAAACCAGACCGATCTGTCTTCTTCGGAAGATCGCCAGCTTATCCTCATTTAAGCTGTTCATATCCGTACCGTCAATATAGACCTTTCCGGATGTTGGCTGATCCACGCCGCCCAGAATGTGCAAAAGCGTAGATTTGCCGCTGCCCGAAGGCCCGATGATAGATACAAATTCTCCTTTTTCAACGGTAAAGCTCACGTTATTGAGCGCCGTAACTGCTGTTTCGCCTTTTCCGTAAACTTTTGATACGTTTTCACATCTTAAAATTTCCATGTTAGCCTCCCTGTTTCGGTAACGATTATATGATTCTAATATACCCCCTTTTTCTGACAGTACAGTGACAACTCAGGTGACAGTTTCGTCACTTTTCAGGCACACGGTCATTTGCATATTCAGGCAATGGTTCCTGCATTTATAGTATATACCTTTTCGGCTGGTTTGTAAAGCGTTTTTGCCGCTTTGACCGGATCTGATCCGAAAAGAGATGTGAACAGAACAGACTTTTATCTTGCAATCAAACGGCAGATATGGTATAATAAAAACAACGACATTTTTATGAAAGAAAGCGTGCGTACAAATACAGAACAGGAGAAAAAGATGGAAGAACTTGTAAACCGTGCGATCCGAAGATACCTGAAAAAGCATTATCCGGGTGAAATGCGGCGGATCGTCTGTCGTGCAGCCAGAATCCGTCCGAAGCTGATGCGCCGTGCGCCCGATCTCGGCGGAAAAGAAAACGCGCTTGCAAATAATCTGAATTTGTTCATTTTGTTTTTATCTTATTATGAAGCAACGAATCACAGAATGGGCGGCGATGCGATTGATGAGATCATAGCTGATCTTTACAGGCAACTGAAATTCCTGCGTGTGTTCATGAACATCAACAGACCGGGATTTCTTGTTGTACTCAGAAGATATCTGTATCAGAGCTATCAGAAATATGCCGACAAGGTGAAAGAGAAACAGAAAGAGGGAAAATGGCTTGCAACATGGGGCATGCTTGTCAATCCGAACCATACAAACGAGGGCTTTGCGTTCACACTGGTGGGCTGTCCGCTTGCTGAATATGCAAAGAAATACGGCTATATGGAGCTGATGCCGCATATGTGTGCGCTTGACCATGCCTATGCAAAACTCCTGCATGCCCGGCTGATCCGAACGCATACTGTAGCGACCGGTGCAGATTCCTGCGATTATTGGTATGTGCCGGATCAAAGCAAAACTGCCAAAAGATATAAGGGGAAGAGCCTTTAAGATAAAACCGGCGGTGCTGTATTATGCTGCGAACAATTCAAGCGGAAAGGTGAGGTGCTGTCATGCGAAAACTTGCATATCTGAAAAAGCCCTTTCAATGTAATAACGAAGACACCGTATATAAAATCATGGTTTATCAGAACAAACGAGGCGGCGTTTTTCTTTTTTATTATTGCGATATAGATGCTGTACAGGCATCATTTGATGCGTATTGTTTTGATGATCTGGAAGGGGTACTGGAAGACTGGAATGACGAAATTGATGAGAGGGGATGGATCAATATAGACGATCCGCTGCCGGATTGTCAGCATGATGCGTTGATTCCGATTCGAGTAAAAGGACGGAATATCGGAAAGCCGGAATGGGGAAAACTGGAAACGCTGATAAACGGTGAATGGATTGCATATGATCCCTGATGCATCTTGCAGTTGATCCGGAATATCAGCGCAGAGGAAGTGCAAAGGCGCTGCCTGCATTTTACGCAAAATACGGCTTCAAAAAGGAAATTGAGGTCATTCTGATAGGAGCAGAGTTATGACAGAAAACATGAAATGGACAAGAGCGCCGAAAAGCGCACAAATCAGCGATGATCGCATTGTGATCGTGACAGAACCGCATACGGATCTGTGGCAGCGGACGTATTATCATTTCCGCAATGATAATGCGCCGGTTCTGCAAATGGAGACTGACGAGAAATACTTTTCCTTTCTTGTAAAAACGGATTTTACCGACAGTCATCACCGTTTCGATCAGTGCGGAATTGTGATGTATCTGGATTCGGAGAACTGGCTGAAAGCGTCGGTCGAGTACGAGAATGAAGCGTATCAGCACCTAGGTTCTGTTGTGACCAATCACGGCTATTCTGATTGGGCAACAACGGCGATCCCTGCAAATGTCAGGACGATGTGGTATCGGTTCAGCCGCCGTGAGGATGATTATTGTATCGAATGTTCTTATGACGGTGTGCGCTTCTCACAGATGCGTATCTGTCATATGTGGGCAGGCAAAGGCACGATACGCTTTGGGATATACGCATGCAGTCCGGAAGCATCGAGCTTTCGGGCAGTATTTACGGATATGAAGATCACAGAATGTGCGTGGAAGGCACATGA
>DMBA01000214.1:0-3348 GCA_003446315.1 Ruminococcus sp.
CGGATCGGACAAGGCATCGAGTTCGATTATTCCGCCGTACACTGCGTGCAGGTGCTGAAATCTGCCGGCTATGAAGTCGTGCTCATCAACAACAATCCGGAAACCGTTTCAACTGATTTTGATACTGCTGACCGGCTCTATTTTGAGCCGCTGACACCCGAAGATGTACTGTCCATTCTCGACTTGGAAAAGCCGGTCGGCGTGGTGACTGCATTCGGCGGACAGACCGCGATCCGTCTTGCCGGTACAATTGAAGCGGCTGGGTATACGCTGCTCGGCGCATCTGCGGACAGTATTGATCTCGCCGAAGACCGTGAACGCTTCGATGCGCTGCTGGAATCGCTGGATATTGAACGTCCCCGCGGCTGCACCGTCAACTCGCTGGATGAAGCACATGATGCCGTCCGGACGCTTGGTCTGCCGGTTCTGGTGCGTCCTTCTTATGTGCTCGGCGGTCAGAACATGAACATTGCGTTTGAAGAAAGCGATGTCGCTGCATTCATGCAGAATATCCTCGCTGACGGCATCGACAATCCGGTGCTGATCGACCAGTATATCCGCGGCACAGAGATCGAAGTGGACGCAATTTGTGACGGCAAAGACATTCTCATCCCCGGTATCATGGAACATATCGAGCGCACCGGCGTGCATTCCGGCGATTCCATTGCGATTTGTCCGCCGGTTCATATTGACGATGATATGCGGAAGAAAATCCTCACAGATACAAAGAAAATCTGTATTGGACTGCACGCAGTCGGACTAATCAATCTGCAATATATCGTCAAAGGGCAATCCCTTTATGTCATTGAAGTCAATCCGCGTGCATCGAGAACCGTGCCGTTTATGAGCAAGCTGACCGGTCTGCCGCTTTGTGACTGTGCAATGCGGGTTTGTCTCGGCGAAAAGCTCGCTGCAATGGAATACGGCACCGGCTATTACAAAACGCCGCCTTATACCGCGGTGAAAGTGCCGGTATTTTCATTCGAGAAGATCGGCGGTGAATCGCAGCTTGGCCCGGAAATGAAATCCACCGGCGAGGTCATCGGCATCGGCAAAACACTGACCGAAGCGCTCTATAAAGGACTGCGTGCTGCCGGTTACCGTCTGGAAGACAACGGCAGAAATCAAAACGGCGTTCTTCTCACGGTGTGCAATGCAGATAAACCTGATATCGTCGAAATTGCGCGGAAATTCGCTAAGCTTGATTTCAAATTGTACGCAACGGAAGGAACTGCAAAAGCCCTGATATCTGCCGGATTATCCGTGCATACGCTGAAAAAACTGCATACCGGAGATACGGAAACATTTCAACTGATGGAAAACGGCTGCATTCGTTATATCGTTTCAACGGATGCGAATGCAC
The DNA here is from genome assembly GCA_003446315.1 of Ruminococcus sp. Classification (GTDB taxonomy): domain Bacteria; phylum Bacillota; class Clostridia; order Oscillospirales; family Ruminococcaceae; genus Firm-04. Next base: position 1,364 of record DMBA01000214.1, read on the forward strand.
GCATGGCTGCCCGTGACGGCGCAAAAATCCGCAAGAAAGCCGTTGAACTCGGCATCCCCTGCCTGACCTGTACCGATACGGCATCGGCTGTTGCAAACTGTCTGCATACCGGCTATCGGGATACCAATGTGGAGCTGATGAATATGAATCACCTGAGAACGGCAAAGCGCCGCATTCCGTTTGTAAAAATGCACGGCTGCGGCAATGATTATATCTATATCAACTGTATGGAAAAGCGCGTATCTGCGCCGGAATCGCTGAGTGTTCAACTCTCTGACAGACATTTCGGCATCGGCGGTGACGGACTCGTTCTGATCGAATCTTCCAAGATTGCAGACGCAAAAATGCGCATGTTCAATCTGGACGGCAGCGAGGGCAATATGTGCGGAAATGCCATTCGCTGCGTCGCAAAATATCTCTATGATAACGGCATCGTGCCGAGCCGCACAATTCAGATCGAAACGAAAAGCGGTCTGCGCACAGTCACTGTTACAACGCAGAACGGTGTCGTCACGCATGCTGCCGTGAATATGGGCAAGGCGGTTTTTGATACAGCACAAATTCCGGTTCTGTTTGATGCGCCGGAAATGATCGCAAAGCCGCTGACAGTCGCCGGAACAGAATATACCGTCACCTGCGTGTCTATGGGCAATCCGCACTGTGTCGTATTCGGCGACAATCCGGAATTGCTCGATCTGGCTGCGATCGGGCAGGAATTTGAGCATCATCCTGCATTTCCGGAGCAGGTCAATACGGAGTTTGTACAGGTGATCGACGCGCAAAACCTGCAAATGCGCGTCTGGGAACGCGGTTCGGGTGAAACAATGGCGTGCGGTACAGGCGCTTGTGCGACCGTTGCAGCAGCCGTCAAAAACGGTTTCTGCAAGCCGGATACCAATGTCACAGTGCATCTGACCGGCGGCGATCTTGTCATCCGGTATACGCAAGATGCGGTCTATCTGACCGGCGAAGCGGTGCTTGTTTTCAGCGGAGAAATTGAGGTGTAAAAATATGAAAGTCAATCATCATGCATTGGAATTGGAACAAAACTATCTGTTTTCGGAAGTGGCAAAGCGCATCCGGACGTTTCAGGCGGAGAATCCTGCACGGGAACTGTTAAAGCTCAGCATCGGGGATGTGACCCGTCCCCTTGCTGCGGTCATAACCGATGAAATGAAAGCTGCTGCGGAAGATATGGCACATGCGGAAACATTCCACGGCTACGGCGCGGAACAGGGGGAATCGTTCCTGCGGGAAGCGATCGCGGCTTATTATAAAAAGCGCGGAATTGCGGTCGATGCAGAGGATGTGTTCATCAGTGACGGCGCAAAATGTGATCTCGGTAATCTCTGCGATCTTTTTGATGCAGATAATACCGTGCTGCTCCCGAATCCCGTTTATCCGGTCTATTATGACACCAGTATTATGGCTGGTCGGCGTGTCATTTTTGCAGAAGGTACGAAAGAAAACGGTTTTCTGCCAATGCCGGATGCGTCCGTTCATGCAGATATCATTTATCTCTGTTCACCAAACAATCCGACCGGTGCGGTCTATGCAAAAGAACAGCTTGAAAAATGGGTTTCATATGCGCAGAAAAACGGCGCTCTGATCCTGTTTGATGCCGCATACGAAGCCTATATCCGTGATCCGGAACTGCCGCACAGCATCTTTGAAATTGCAGGCGCGGAATCCTGTGCAATTGAGATCAATTCGCTCTCCAAAACTGCCGGATTTACCGGTGTTCGCTGCGGCTGGACGGTCGTGCCGCGCAGCTTGCTGTTTGACGGCGCTTCCCTGCACGACATGTGGTTCAGACGTATGGCAACAAAGTACAACGGCACATCCTATATCATTCAGCGTGCGGCTGCGAAGGTCTTCACGGATGAGGGCTTACAGGCGGTGCATAAGGATATTGATTATTATATGGAAAATGCGCGGATCATCAAAGAGGCACTCACCAAGGCAGGCATCCACTCCGTCGGCGG
>DMBA01000214.1:3426-4801 GCA_003446315.1 Ruminococcus sp.
TATGTCTGGATGGAGTGCCCCGGTCATGCCGATTCATGGGCGTTCTTTGACAAATTGCTGCATACTTACGGCATCGCCGGTACGCCGGGTGTCGGCTTCGGATCTGCCGGAAACGGATGGCTGCGGTTCTCGTCATTCGGCACAAGGGAAACTGTCACAAAGGCGGCGGCATATCTCGCACAGTTGTGACGAAATGAAAATCGGTTTGATCCCGTTCAGGGATCGTATTTGTAAGGATTAGGAGAATAAAAATGAAAAAAATACCGTTTCTTTCCAAAGAGCAGGCAGAGGAAATTGCTGCGGCTTTTCCGACACCGTTTCATATTTATGACGAGCGCGGCATTCGTGAAAATGCACGGCTTGTGAAGCAGGCGTTCGCATGGAACAAAGGATTTCGGGAGTATTTTGCGGTCAAAGCAACGCCGAATCCGTTTATCCTGAAGATTTTGCAGGAAGAAGGCTGCGGTGTGGACTGTTCCTCTCTCACAGAGCTGCAAATGTCAGATGCATGCGGATTTCACGGCAGCGATATCATGTTTTCGTCGAATGTAACACCGGCGGCAGATTATCAGCTTGCGTATCAGCTCGGCGCATATATCAATCTCGATGACATCACGCATATTGACTATCTCGAAAAGCTGACCGGTATTCCGGAAACGATCTGCTGCCGCTTCAATGCGGGCGGTGATTTCAAGATCTCGACATTTGTGATGGATAAGCCGCAGGATGCAAAATACGGCTTCACCCGTGCGCAGATGTTTGAGGGCTTCCGGATGCTGATGGAAAAGGGGGCAAAGCATTTCGGCATTCATGCATTTCTGGCATCCAATACCGTCACAAATGAATATTACCCGACACTTGCAAGGCAGATGTTTCAGCTTGCTGCCGATCTGAAAAATGAGACCGGTGCGGATATCCGTTTCATCAATCTGTCCGGCGGTGTCGGTGTGGCATATCATCCTGACCAGACACCGAATGACATTCTGGCGATCGGGGAAGGCGTTCATAAAGTATATGATGAGATCCTTATGCCGGCAGGACTCGGCGATGCTGCAATCTTCACGGAAATGGGCAGATTCATGCTCGCGCCCTACGGTGCACTGGTCACGCGGGTGCTGCACCAGAAGCATATTTACAAGGAATATGTCGGATGCGATGCCTGTGCTGCCAATCTGATGCGTCCGGCGATGTACGGCGCATATCATCACATCACGGTGCTCGGCAAGGAAGACGATCCCTGCACCTATCTCTGCGATGTGACGGGCGGACTTTGCGAAAACAATGACAAATTTGCAATTGACCGGATGCTTCCGCCGGTTGCGATCGGTGATCTGCTTTATATTCACGATACCGGTGCGCACGGCTTCTCGATGGG
>DMBA01000057.1:0-3391 GCA_003446315.1 Ruminococcus sp.
TTGAAAATAACGCTGGGGTCGAGTGCTTTTGCGTATGACCAATTGAAAGAGAAACGCTTTGTGCAGAACATCACGCATAATAAATGTGAAGCGAAATGCAAGCGCGGCTTCCGCACCGGATGCGCTTGTGATAATTCGGTGTGAATTGTTGCATTTTCCCGCGTTTTATGCTATAATAAATTGAGGCAGTATGAAGAAGGGAGTGGAAACGGCATGAGCTTACTGAAATCATTGTTACAGCAGCTCTTTCGGGATGCAGCAGAAACAGTGATCTTTGATGATCTGAAATCTCCGAACGCAAAGCCCAAAAAGCCGGGATCTGCGAAAAAGCCGTCTTCTGCTGCGAAAAAAACGACATCGGCAAAGAAACCGACATCGGTGAAAAAGCCCGCAGTTGCGGGAAAAAAGAAGCCGGAAGGTGTCACGGCATCTTCTCAGATCTATACAGAGCAATCTATTTTCGGCGGATCTGCATTTTATGCGGTACCGCAGCAAATTCGGCAGATGCGCACACTTTCCGGATATAACAATCTGAACGGTACACGTTCCATGGAGAGCCTGTTTTATCAGCAGGGCAAATTCATGGAGCATTTCACGGACGATTATCCGGATGCGGTGCAGTGCGGGCGCTCCACCCCGATGTACTACAACATGAAAGATCAGGAACTGCGTGCATATTTCACATGGCGCACGCGATACCGGCAGGGGGCATTGCCGGCAGCACAGAATGCATTTTTGCTGCTTTATGCCTATGAATGCCTGAATCTGATCGGATTTCAGGACAATGCGTCCGCTGCATATGATGCACTCGGCAGACTGCTCAATGATTACGGCACGGCATTTCCGTCGGTGAAAAAATCGCTGCTGCGCTGGATGCCGGATTTTGCAGCATATTATCAGCTCCCGTATCGGCTGGAAGATGAGAAGGAAGCGGCTGCAATCACAATTTTGCGGCACAGTTCCCATACGGAACAGGAATTGCTGCTGGCACTGGATACGCTCTCAAAATATCACATCAAGGATTCAAAGTTATATCTTGCGAAACCGGATGAAGTTGCTGCGATGCTGAAAGCGGTATACAAAGCCGTCCTGAATCATTACGCGGAGCATAAGCATGCATCATTTTCGGCGTATTTACTGGGCGAACAGAAACGGCAGGAGCATTTGATGTTTGAAGGCGCGATGTTTTATTACCGCAGTTTTGTGCGGGACGGCGCATATCGGCTGTCTCCGCTGTGTGTGTATCACTGTTATCAGAACAAGTGGGCGAAGGAGACATTTTGCAGCACGCCGCATGCCGACAGGATCGGCGCATTTCTCCGCACATTTGATGCGATCCTGCGGGAGATCCTGCAATTCAAGGGTAAACTGAAAGCCGGCGAATTACCGGAAGGGGATGCAGCGGTGATCCGGCAGGCAATTTTGGACGAAATTGCGGAGCAGAAAAAACGGAATGCACCGGTCATCACGCTGGATGCGGATGAATTGGAAGCCATCCGGAAAGCGGCGGATCATACTGCCGATATGCTGACGCTGCCGGAAGATGCAGCCGAAGAAATACCGGAGCCGGACGCAGAACCGGATTCGGAACAGGATGCTGATACAGAAGCAGAGATTCCGGATCTTCCGCTGAGTGCGCCGGCAATGGCATTGCTGATTTGTCTGGTGACAGGCGAATCTTACGCGCCTTTGACGGATGCAGGGCATATGCTTTCCGTGCTGGCGGATGAGATCAACGAGAACTTATATGACAGCATCGGCGACACCGTGATCGAAACAGATGAAAACGGATTACCGGTGCTTGTGGCAGATTATCTGGATGAATTGAAAGGAATGCTGGAAACATGAAGATACCGAAGCGCATGGCAGGTGCAGTGATCCATGCCTTGCAGGGCGGTGTTGTGCCGCGTATCGGTTTGCAGTATATTGCGGTTGGACGGGAAAAGGAGATCGAAGCGCTGCTGCATGATATTGAGGTCATGGCAGACGGCGGAGCATCCTTCCGGTTTATCAGCGGCAAATATGGCAGCGGCAAGAGCTTCCTGCTGCAAACCGTCCGCAATTATGCAATGGACAGAGGCTTTGCGGTCTGTGATGCGGATTTGTCGCCGGAACGCAGATTGCAGGGCGCAAACGGACAGGGACTTGCGACCTATAAAGAGCTGATGCAGAATCTTTCCACGAAAACAAAACCCGACGGCGGCGCACTGACACTCATTCTGGATCGCTGGATCAACGGCATCCGGTCGGCAGTTGCAGCGGAAAGCGGACTGGAACTGACAGATCCGGCATTTCACAAGCAGGTGGAGCAGCAGATCTATGCAGTTGTCGATTCGCTGAGTACGCTGGTGCACGGCTTTGATTTTGCAAATCTTCTGCGCATTTATTATCGTTCCTTTGTGGAAGACGATATGGAAACGAAAGCGAAAGTCGTGAAGTGGTTCCGCGGGGAATATCAGAACAAGACCGAAGCCAAAAATGAGCTTGGCGTGAATATCTGCATCCGGGATGACGATTGGTATGAATATATCAAATTGTTTGCGTTGTTCTTAAAGCAGGCAGGCTATCAGGGACTGATCGTGCTGGTGGATGAACTGGTGAATCTGTATAAGATCCCGCAGAGCATCTCCCGCGAGAAGAACTATGAAAAGATCCTGACGATGTACAACGATACGATGCAGGGTAAAGCGCAGCATCTGGGCATCATCATGTGCGGAACGCCGCAGTGTATGGAAGATCCGCGCCGCGGCATTTACAGCTATGAAGCGCTGCGTTCCAGACTTGTTGACGGCAAGTATTGTGACGGCAAAAACAATATGAATGCACCGATCATCCGCTTAGAGCCGCTGTCTTATGCGGAAATGCGGATCCTGACAGAAAAACTCGCAGAGATCCATGCGGTGCTGTATGATTATACGCAGATCGTGACAGCAGAGGATATGGACAATTTCATCCGGATCGAATACGGCAGGATCGGTGCAGACAGCAACCTGACACCGCGTGAGGTGATCCGGGATTTCATCGAGGTGCTGGATATTATGCAGCAGCATCCGGGCAGCACAGTTGCAGGATTGCTCGGCGGTGAAAACGGCTTTTCCTATGCGCCGACACAATTGGAAGCGCAGGAGCCGGTCGCAGACGAATACGCGGAATTTACGGTGTGATCGGGATAATCGAGGTACACTGCAAAACGCGATTCATATATACATATTGATAAAGGAGAAATTTGAAATGAAATTGAGAAAGACAGCGATTTTCGCAGCAGCACTTATGATGATGGTATGTGCAGCAGGATGCGGAGACAGCACCGAAACAGGCACAACCACTGAAAGCGGTACGTCTGCGGCTGAAGTTGCAGACAACGGTGAAAATGCATCCGATTCGAAGGAAA
>DMBA01000057.1:3454-9427 GCA_003446315.1 Ruminococcus sp.
GAAAATGCATCCGATTCGAAGGAAAGTGCATCCGATTCGGAGATTGGCGAAAACACATTCATCATCACATTGTATCCGGATATTGCACCGATTACCTGCGAGAACTTTGAAAAGCTCGTGTCTGACGGCTTTTATGACGGTCTGACTTTCCACCGCGTCATGGATGATTTCATGGCACAGGGCGGCGATCCGGAAGGCACCGGCATGGGCGGCAGCAAGGACACCATCAAGGGTGAGTTCAAGTCCAACGGCGTTGAGAACACATTGTCTCACCAGCGCGGCGTGGTATCCATGGCAAGAAGCATGGATCCGAACAGCGCATCGAGCCAGTTCTTTATTTGCTATACAGACTGCTCGTTCCTGGATGGTGACTATGCAGCATTCGGCGAAGTGACCGAAGGTATGGAAGTTGTTGACGATTTCCTCAAGGTAGAGCGCATTGACAGCGGCTCCGGCGAGAAGTCTTCCCCGACATCTCCGATCACGATGGACAAGGTCACAATGATCTCCGATGATGAGCAGGGTCATCCGAGAGTGCAGGTTGTCATGAAGGATTTTCTGAAATAATCAGGATCAAATCTGATTGAAAGGGTGCATGCCTGATGTTGGCTTTCAAAAAAGGAACGGTGAAACGCGGTTTTGTGCAGACAAAGCCGCATCCGCCGTGCAGAAAGCCGGCAAAGGCATGCATTTTTTTGCAGTACCCATGCCGTATCAGGTGCAAAAGTCAGCGTGTTTCGTCATCATCCTCTGTATATTCCAGAATATCACCCGGTTGACATTTCAGTGCTTTACAAATCGCATTGAGCGTGGAAAACCGGATCGCACTGACTTTTCCGGTTTTCAGCTTGGAAAGATTGACATTGCTGACACCGACTTTTTCGCTCAGCTCGTTGAGACTCATTTTCCTGTCCGCCATCACGCGGTCAAGACGCAGAATAATTGCCATATCATACCTCACAGATCGTTTTCGAGAAATGTCCGTATTTCACGGCTGACCGTTTCCGGTTCAACCGCGTGAACATAATGTCCGCAGGAAAGCTGCACGAGCTTTGCGTTGGAAAGTGCAGCAGCATAGTTTTCGTGTATCTGCTGCCATTTCTGCAAGCCGTTCTCACCCAGCATCATCCCGAATGTATCGGCATCGGCGGAGAGAAGCAGCAATGTCGGGACATCCGGTGCAGGCGCGTCATACAGTGCGATCATATCGTTGCGCTGCTGTTCCGTCAGGATGCCCTCACGGTACATCGCAGTCTGATAGAATTTGCTGTACCAGTGATAGGTGACGGCTTTGTATTCTGCGCGTTCTTCATCGGTCAGATCAGGACTTTCGGAAGCGGGAAAGACATTTCCGAAGTTGTAAAGACGGTAACCGCCCATGTCATACTGCCAGAAATTCAGGAATGCTTCATCGCTGACAGCCTGTTCATATGTCTGCGGTTCGGCATTGTGAATGTCGCCGACCATATAATCGAACTGTTCCGGAACTGCCATATCCAGCCCGACGATCGCTTCGACTTCTTCCGGATAAAGCTGCGCCCAGCGAATGGCTTCAAGTCCGGATGCGGAGTGCGGGCAGAGGATATACGGCGCCTGAATGCCGGCATTTTGCAGTGCGGTGCGATCTTGTTCCAGCAGCGTGCTGAGATTGCGTTCGCCGTCTGCATCATCGCTGTAGCCATAGCCGAATTTCTCGATGACAACGGTCTTGTATGTGTCGGAGAGCCGGCTGTAAAGCGGCTTGAAATCCCAGACTGCTGCGGGGGTGTTTGCGCCTGCCATGAAAACCAGTGTCTTGTCGCCGCTGCCTTCGGAATAGATGTTCATGCGTCTGCCGTCTACGGTAACAAATTCGCCCCGTTGCTTCATATGTGCAGCTTCCGCTTTGAGCATATGCCGGTTGCAGCCGTAGAGTGCGGCGACAAAGGCTGTACACAAAAGCAGAACGGTCAGCAGCAGAACACCGGTGGTTTTCAGCAGTTTCCCTGTTTTCATTTGTATCACCTCAGAGTGTTTCATCGGATTCCTGCTGGAGCATTGCGCCGTACCGGATGATATAAGAGATGAACAGGAACAGCAGACCTTCCACAAGTGCCAGCGGATTGATTATAGAAGCATAACCAAAATCGCCATTGCTGATGCCGGCAGCCGCCACAGAGGGGATCGCAGCATTGAGCAGAAACAGCACGCCGATGATGCGCACGAGGCGGATATTTCCGGCGGTAAAGGGCATGCCGTTTTTTGCGATGCGGAAGAACAGCACGGCTGCGATCAGCATAATGACAGAATTGATACCGAATGTGATGCATTCCCGATACTTCGAATACAGCATCGGCTGCTCCCAGCCTGAACCATATGCGGCGATATTTTTTCCATGTGCAAACAGCAAGCAGAGATCGAACACGACAGCAGCCAGACAGAGTACCGTAATAATACCGCTGCCCTTTTTGAGTTTTTTGATGACTTGTTCTTTTTTCATGATAATCACTCCATAAAGTTATTTGCGGAGCCGTTCCTCTCTCCGTTGTGTGTAGTATAGCACAAGATTTTATGTTTGTCAATTAGAATTTAACGATTAACGATAAATATTATATGTCTGCACAATCCGGCAGGACGGATGAACAGACCCATTTATGCAATTTTCACGATAAATAATTATCGTTTATCGCTAAATCGAGGTGATGAGATGGACGCATTTTCACGTTATGCGCCTTTTATACAGGAATATATCTTCCGAAGCGGCTGGCAGAGTCTGCGTGCGGTGCAGGTTGCGGCAGCGGATGCGATTTTCAACAGCGAGGACAATGTGCTGATCTCCGCATCCACGGCATCCGGCAAGACCGAAGCGGCGTTTTTTCCGGTGCTGACGCTGATGGACGAAAACCCGCCTGCATCGGTCGGGGCGGTTTACATTGCGCCGCTGAAAGCCCTGATTAACGATCAGTTTACCCGCCTGACCGAGCTTTGTGAGCCGGCGGATATCAAGGTCTGGCGCTGGCACGGCGATGTGGGTCAGTCGCAGAAAACGCGGCTGCTGAAACATCCGTCCGGTATTTTGCAGATCACGCCGGAATCGCTGGAAGCACTGATGCTGCATAAGCATGCGATGATCCCGAAGCTGTTTCACGATCTGCGCTTTGTGATTATAGACGAGGTGCATTCACTTCTGCGCGGCGACCGCGGCGGTCAGACGCTTTGCCTGATCGAACGGCTATCGGATCTATCCGGTGCAAAACCGCGCAGAATCGGGCTTTCTGCAACGATCGGCAATATTGAACAGGCGGCAGAATATCTGGGAACGGGCAGCGGACGCAATACCGTTATTCCGCAGATCGCGCCGCAAAAAACGACATGGCGGCTTTCCATGGAGCATTTTTATGCGATGGATACGCAGGCGGCAGAGGGCAAGGAGATCGAAGCGGCAGAGCCGTTGGAGCGTGAAACAGACCCCGCGCCAAACCATGCAGATCCCGCATACGGCTATATTTTCTCGCATACACGCGGAAAAAAGTGTCTGGTGTTTGTCAATTCCCGTGAGGAGTGCGAGGCGGTGACGACATCGCTGCGGCAGTATTGCGAATGGAATCACGAGCCGGACAGATTCCTGATCCATCACGGCAATTTGTCAGCAGCGTTCCGTGAGACAGCGGAAGCGGTGATGAAAGACGAGGAGCAGGTTCTGACGACTGTTACGACCGCAACGCTGGAACTCGGCATTGATATCGGCAAGCTGGAGCGTGCGTTTCAGCTTGATGCGCCATTTACGGTGTCATCGTTTTTGCAGCGCATGGGCAGAACCGGCAGGCGCGGACTGCCGCCGGAAATGTGGTTTGTGATGCGGGAAGAAGAACCCGAAGCGAGAGCCATGCTGCCGTCAACGGTTCCGTGGAAGCTGCTGCAAGGGATCGCACTGGTGCAGCTTTATGCAGAGGAACACTGGGTCGAACCGCCGAAGCTGGATAAGCTGCCGTTCAGTCTGCTCTATCATCAGACGATGAGCACGCTTGCGGCAAACGGCGAAATGACACCCGCGCAGCTTGCGGGCAGAGTGCTCAAATTACAGCCGTTTCACAGAATTACACAGGATGATTACCGTATTCTGCTGCGGCATCTGATCGACAAAGACCATATTCAGCGCACGGAGCGCGGCGGTCTGATCGCGGGGCTTGCAGGCGAGCGTGTCATCAATAACTATAAGTTTTACGCGGTTTTTCAGGACAGCGAGGAATTTACGGTGCGGTCGGAATCGCAGGAGATCGGCACGATTGTATCCCCGCCGCCGCCCAGTGAAAAGATTGCGATTGCCGGACATGTGTGGGTGGTGGACGAGGTCGATTTTGACCGGCATGTTGTATATTGCACGATGGTGAAAGGCAAAGTGCCGGCGTATTTCGGCGACTGTCCCGGCGATATCCAGACGAAAATCTTGGAGCGTATGCGGCGCGTTTTGCAAGAAGATACGCAATATCCGTATCTGATGAAAAACGCTGCGGCGCGTCTGGCACTTGCGCGGAATACGGCTTCTCATTCCGGCGTACTGACGGAGCCGCTGATCTGTCTGGGCGGAGAGATGTGGGCGCTGTTTCCGTGGCTGGGCAGCTATGCGTTTCTGGCGATGGAGCGCTTCCTGAAGGTGAAATGCGGGCAGAAGCTGCGGCTTCAGGGGCTTGCGCCGTCCCGCCCGTATTTCCTGACGTTTAAGATGAAAGTCGGGAAAAAGGAATTTTTCCGGATCCTTGCAGAGGAAGCGGAAAAGGCATTTGATCCGCTGGATCTGGTCTATCCGGATGAGATCCCGCTGTTTGAGAAATATGACGAATATGTCCCGGCGGAGCTTGTGCGCAAGGGCTTTGCTTACGGCATTCTTGCAGTGGATGAGATGCTGGAACGTGTGCGGCAATGGGCAGAACAGGAGCTTGCAACATGATGTATCTTTCAGAGATCCGGATGCTGGAAATGCCGGCAGAAGACACATATCTGCGTGAAATTCCGGCAGTACGGCAGCTTTTTGCAGAGGGCGGCATCCGGTTTGAAAAGCCGGTGACGTTTCTGGTGGGGGAAAACGGTTCCGGCAAATCTACGCTGCTGGAAGCATTTGCAGCGGCATACGGGATGAACCCGGAAGGCGGTTCCCGTGACTATGCCTTTGCAACGGATGCAACGCATTCGGCGCTGTACCGTTCCATGCAGATCATTCGGCGGAATTACCCGCAGGACAGCTATTTTCTGCGTGCGGAGAGCTTTTATAATGTTGCGACATATCTGGAAGAAAGCGGCAGCCTGATGACGCGGTACGGGGGGAGATCGCTGCATGTGCAGTCGCACGGCGAGGCGTTTTTTACGCTGATGACAGAACGGTTTACCGGAAAAGGCTTGTATTTGCTGGACGAACCGGAAGCGGCGCTTTCTCCGATGCGGCAAATGAGCATGCTGACGGTGCTGCATGATCTGGTGCAGCGGGATGCACAGTTTGTGATCGCAACGCATTCACCGATCCTGACGGCATATCCGGATGCGGAGATCCTGCTTTGCTCGGAAGAAGGCATCACGAAAACGGCGTATCAGGATACGGCGCTTTATCAATTAACAAAACGATTCCTGATGCATCCGGAGCAGATGCTTCGGCATTTGCTGGACGATGTTCAGGACGGAAAAACGGAATAAAAAAGGCTGAAAAGGGGTTATTTTATGAGAATGAAACGAATCTGTCGTTTTTTGCTGAGTTTGGCGATTCTTTCGCAAAATTTCTGCGAATTGCCCGCAAATGCTGAAAAATTGACAGAAACCTGTGATTTTGCATCGTTTTCGGAGCAGGTGCAGGGCATCATGCAGGCGGAAACGGATCGCGCACTTTATACCGAGATCGTGTATGATCCGGCAGCGGGTACACTGTCCGCAGACGGCGGTTCTGCGCAAACGGCTTGCGGCGGTTTGTATATCGGCGAAGACGGTATGTATGTGCAGACGGAGGAC
>DMBA01000361.1:0-11864 GCA_003446315.1 Ruminococcus sp.
GGATTCCCCCCTGCGGAGCTCCTTGCATGCAGGGTATTTCGCTCACTGCGGTGAGCGACCAGAGGCTCTGCCTCTGGACTCAGCGAGCTTTTGAAAAAGCTCGACCAAAACTTTTGATTTGACATCGCCGGAAGTTTCTCGACAGACTGAGCAGCGCCCCGCGGGGCGCTGCGTACATTTTGTAACTTGATTTCCGGTTTCATACATATCACCTCTGATTTGGTTTTCGTAAAGGTGTATGCTGCAAAATACGGAAATATAACCGCGCTTCATCTGGCTTTTTTCTCATCCGTTTTCCGCTGTTTGCTGCGATATGCCGAAAGCGTGATGCCCTCATGCGTTTTGAACTGCTTCGCAAAATGTGCATAGGATGCATAACCGCAAAGCTCTGAGATCTGCGAGATGGTCAGCGCGGAATCCCGAAGCAGTGTCTTTGCCTTCCGCAGCCGGAATTCGATCAGCTCCTCGAAAATGCTGTTTTCAAAATAACGCTTATACATTCTTTGCAGATAACTCCGGCTGACATGCGTGCGTGCACATAATGCCGTGATGCTCCAATCCGATTCCGGATGCTGCTGCATTTCTTCACGAATCTGCACAAGCTGCCGGTATAACTGCGGATTCTCAACGCTTTTCATGCTGCCCGTATTTTGCGCACGGAGCTTTGTCTTCTCTGCAAGCTGATCGAAGGCAAGACAAAGATAACTGATAAATGTACAGTATTCCGGCTGATAACAGCATGCCATTCTGCCGAAGGATAATGCTGCATATCCGAATTGCCGTTCATCCATATGCAACGGCGAAAGATAATATGCACACGGATGATCGGCTTGCTGTGTCAGATAGGAAATGATCTCGCTCTGCTGCATCGGCTGCTCCGATATGCCGCTGTTTTTTCCGGCGCGGTCACTCCGCAAAACCTCGCAGCAATCCTGCTGCCCCATCAGATGCCTATGCGGCTGCACGGCTTTCAGATAACTGCCCGAAAGAAAAATGTGAAACTGATTCCAGCGGCAGATCAGATAAATGCGGCTGCCGATCAGCACAAGAAGCTCATGCAGCGTTTCTGTATGCATCAGCTCAAACAGCAATTCACTGTGATAAAACCATTCTTTATATCGTGCGAGCAGCCGCTTTTCCCTTCGGCTTTTGTCCGTCTGCCGCTGCGTCGGGATGCAGCCGCAGCTCCGCCCGATCCGGATCCGGCTGTGCTTTGTCGGGATCCTGCGGCAGTTTCGCCCGGTCATGATGCTGTAAAGCCGCCGGAATGCTTCTGCCCCAAGCTGATAACAGCTTTTGGGAAATGTCGTCAGTGTGACTTCACTTTTGGCATCATCCAGATATCCGTCAAAGCCTGTGACGGCTACATCCTGCGGTACCCGAATCCCCGCTTTTCCAAGCGCCTCGATCAAGGCATCTGCCATGATGTCATTTGCGCACACCACCGCTTCCGGCATTGCAAGCGCCCCGCTGATGATCCGCTGTGCAAATCGCACGGGCGCTTCCCGCCAGAAATCACCGTATGCATAATAACTGTCATCATAATAAAGCCCGTGCCGCTGCATCACATGAAAATATGCTTCCAGTCGGTCTTCTGCCTGCGCCATTCCTTTTTTACCGGTCAGACAGTAGATCTTCCTGTATCCGTGCACCTGTATCATGTGCTCGACCAATAATGCAAATGTCTCCGGATCATGTGAAACGGTATTCTCAAAATAAGCGTGCTCCCCTGCATCCAGCAGCATGACCGGTTTTCCGGTGCGCCGCAGCAGATCATCCAGCTTCTTTTGGATGCCGATGTGTACAAAGGAATTCTGATCGTAAATGAAGCCGTCAAAATCCGGCTGTACAATCAGTTGAAACAGATCCGCTTCATGCAGTACATGCGGGGAAACCGGCTCCTGAAAATTGTTTCTCGTTGACAGCACAATGACATTGCAATTCGCTCTGTCACTCTGCGCCAGAATCCCGCAGATCATCTCTGCGATATAATCCCGGTAACATTCTGCGGTAATTACGCCGACTGTCAGTCTTTTCTTCATATGCGATCCCCCCTTCCTTTTTATTATATCATATTGTGAACCAAAACGCAAGACTTTATGACAGGTTATTTTGGATTATATGTACTATTATCTTTTGAAATGCCGCAATACTATCTTGATTCCGGCGATTCTGTGGTTTATAATAAGAATGAGCCACTGTATCAATCTACAGCGTGCACTTCGCGTCACTGACGCAGAAAGGAATCATAAAAATGAAAAAGAGAATCGCAAATCCACAATTTCAAAGGGGAATTTTACTGAGTCTGGTCACAGTTCCGGCGCTTTTGTGCAATCCGGCAGGCGCTTGGAATGTGACAACCGCACATGCTGCCGACATCAGCGGAAACGTGCTCTATGTCGCGGAGAACGGCAATGACTTTACCGGAAACGGCTCATCCGGCAATCCATTCCGTTCCATCAAAAAAGCGGCTGACGAGGCAACCGCCGGCACAACCGTCCTGATTCGTCCCGGCACTTATATCGAGGACGATATCAGACCGAAAGAATCCGGCAGGGCGGATGCAATGATCGTGTTCCGGCCGGAAAATACTGCCGATATGGGCAAGGTCATCATCAAGCACAAGGATGTGTTTGACGGCTCATCCGTCACGCCGCAGGTCAGGGCACAGTGGCTTCAGGATACCGGCTGGCGGGAAGATGAGGTGCAGCATTATGACAACGCCGGCATCGAATATTCCATCGCCGGCAGAAGCAATCAGCTCACGGATGTGTTCAATCTGTTCGGCAGGGATTATATCAAGATCGAGGGCTTTGTCTTCGAGGATTATAAGTATGCACGCAGCACCATCAACATCATGGGCACCGGAAATGTCGTGATGAACAATCAGTTCAAAAATATCGGCTGCGTTTATAATGCACCGTGGTCATGGTCGAATCAGGGCGTTTATCGTCCCGATGTCACCATTCCGGTCGCGGGGCCGGATAACGTCATCCGCAACAACTACTTCCAGAGCGTTTACGGCGAAACACTCTGCTATGATAACCACACACAAAACAGCATCATTTCCGAAAATACGTTTATCGGTGCGATCGGCAAAAATGCCGGTGCAGGCGGTGCGGAATCCTCTACGCTCGGCGGCAGAGCAGACGGCAACCGGAACAATGCCTTTGCATTCAATTATTCCGGCGGCTCTGTCAACGGCGGCACGATCTGGCTCGATATCAGTGTCAGAGATTTTACCGCTGTCAGAAATGTTGCCCACAATACCGCATATTTCATGTTCAATGAATCGGAATGCACCAGAAACTGGGCATATGAAAATATCGTCTATAACAAGCCGCTGGATGCAAACGGACGCATGGTCGGGGATACGCCCTACTTCATGAACTTCCCCGCACAGCGCATCGAATCGGGACTGTTTTCCGCATTCTGGGATACCGGCTCAACATGGGATGCGCATTGGATCAATAATGTGACCTATAACCTCAAAAACGGTATCTCGCTTGACAGATCATGGAACAATCATGTGCGGAATAATATTGCCTATGAGGATACAGACAGCATGTACGGCAGCAATGATACATACGGCATTCTGGTCAAGGAAACATCCGTCAACGGCTTCCATGCATGGCACGGCATCGACCTCAAAGGCGGCGGCTCGAATATCTTCCGCAGCAATCTCTGGTATTCTCCCAGAAAAGAAACCTATGTCCGGTATATGGATCCCTCTCAGCCGGCAATTACGGTGGATGCATTCAATGCACAGACAGATTCCAAAAATATCGCAAAAGATCCGATGTTTGAAAACGCTGCCGCAGGTGATTTCAGCCTGAAAGCAGGCAGCCCTGCGATCGGTGCCGGCGACGGCGGTGTGAATTGCGGCGCGTATGCCGTTTATCCGAAAACAAATGTCGGCTATAATCCGGATCTCGGTCTGACAGAAGATGTCAATGTCAGCTTCAGCAAACTCAATTCTTCTGCAAAGCCCGGCGATGTCATCAGCCTTGACCTGAATCTCAGCAAGCCCGCTGCCGGCACAATGTCGTTTACCGTCACGCCGGTTGCCGGTGATGCGCGTCCGGAAAAGGATTTCACTTTTGTCGATGATCCCAATGTGACATTCTCTGCCGGTGATACCAGCAAAACCGTTCGCGTCAAGATCCTGCCCGGATTTGATCTTGACCAGCTTCTGGTCTTCCGGATTGATCCGGCCGGCACCACAAAACAGGAAGCCGTCGGTGCAAGAGATATGCACCTTGTCAGGATCCTCAGAGCCGAAAAGCATGTGCTCGTCATCAATAATGTGGGCGATGCAATGGGCAGTTCCATTGTGGAATATCATGCACCCGGTGAGGTTGTCACGCTCGATGCAAAATCCAGACCGGGTTACACATTTGACTTCTGGCAGCCCGGTATTGATGCAATGGAGCTTCAGACCGACGGTACACGCTGCACCTTCATCATGCCGGATTATAACCAGCGCATTCAGGCAAAATGGAAGCTGAACGGACAATATGTTCATGTTTCGGGCATCAGCCTGAATCATGATGCGCTTGCACTGAATGCCGGCGATACAGCGCCGATTTCAGCAGCAGTCTCCCCGAACAATGCAACCGATCAGACAGTGCTCTGGACTTCTTCCAATCCGCTTGTTGCATCCGTGGATCAAAACGGCGTTGTGACAGCATGGTCTGAAGGTTCCGCTGAGATCATTGCCAGAACACTGGAAGCAAGCGATAAACAATATACCGCAAAATGCAAAGTTGATGTGACCGGAACCGTTGCACCTGCCGGCGATGTGATCGAAGCAGAAACGTATCAGGAACAATCCGGTATTGACACCGAAAATTGCAGCGAAGGCGGCAGCGATGTTGCCTTCATCGAAAACGGCGATTATATCGGATTCAAAGGCATCAACTTCGGCAGAGGCGCTGCATCCGTTGATTTCAGAGTCGGCTGCGGCAGCGGCGGCGGTACGATCGAGGTGCGGCTCGGTGCGCCCGACGGCAAACTGCTCGGCAGCATGGATATCGGCAACACCGGCGGCTGGCAGACATGGAAGACCCAGCGCTGCAATATCGAACCGACAACCGGCGTAAATGATGTGTATTTCATCTTCAAGGGCGGCGAAGGCTATCTGTTCAACCTGAACTGGTTCCGGATCAACTATCCCTATGAAAATGATAATCTGACCGGCGACTGCAATCTTGACGGTGCTGTGTCCATCGCAGATGCCGTTATGATGCAAAAATGGCTCCTCGGCAGAAGCGATGTGCTGACCTGCTGGCGGAATGCCGATCTCAATCAGGACAGCCGGATCAATGCCGTTGATCTGAGTCTCCTGAAACAGATGCTCCTGCAATAATCTTTCAAACAGCGTCCGGACAACGGGCGCTGTTTTTTCTGCGGGTTCCGCGTCCGGATATTGCACCCTGCACTTGCATATCCGGCTCGAAAAATCATGAATTTTCTATTAAAATCAACGGTATTGCATCGTTTTTATATTGCAATCCATACATGAATATGTTACAATGGAATCAGGGTATGTCAACATTCCCGAATCATTTTTATCGGAGGTGGTTTTTTGAACACAAGATCCAAACGCACGACTGCATTCCTTGCAGCCGTCATCATGAGCTGCGGCGTGATCGGACATTATCCGGTCTGCACGCAAAAAGCAGATGCAGCCGCACCGTCTGTCAGGCATTTTGCTGACAGTGTGCTGCCTTTGCTGCCCGCACAATCCGACACAGTATTTGAATCGCTTTGCTTCAACAAAGACAGCCATCAGCTCTTTCGGGACGGTGAATCCGTCAGCGAAAACAGCATCTCCGGCTTCCGGATCATAGACGGAGAACTGCAAATTGCAGCTTCCGAAACGGTTCGTGCCGGTGAAACCCCGTCGCAGGATTATATCCCGCTGGAAGAAGCAGCCTCCTTGATCGGTCTGGAAACCTATGAAACAGCGGACAGCGTCTATGTCAGTGAACCGTTCCGTTCCGGCACGCTGATCGTCAAATCGGATACACTTCCCGATACGATGGGCGCATCAGAGCTCGGCAGCGGATGGAATGATCTGCATGTATTGCAGTATCCGACGGCAGCCGATGCGTATGCGGCATATCAGGCGTTTCAGGAACAGGATGAGATCCTCTTTGCAGAGCCGAACCGCATCTATCATATCGCCGATGCGGAAACAAGCGCTGATTCCGATTACGAATTTCCCGCTGCAAACTGGGGCTGGAAAGCCATCGGTGCCGACAGCTTCCTGACACAATTTGCAGAAAGCGGTCTTTCTGCACCGGAGATCGTGGTGGCGGTCATCGACACCGGCATCTATTCAGAACATAACTGGTTCCAAAACCGGATCGCAGAAGGCGGTGCATCGTTCGTTGATGAGAACAACGGAAGCTATGATGATCTGCACGGACACGGTACGCACTGCGCCGGCATCATCTGCGGCATGACACCCGATCATGTCAAGATCCTGCCGCTGAAAGCACTGAACCGGATCGGCTATGGTGATACTCTCGGCATTTTCTGTGCAATGCTCTATGCAGCAGAACAGGATGCCGATGTCGTCAGCATGAGTCTCGGCGGCGCGGGCTGTTCTCCGATGTTTGAAGAAGCCGTCCGGGAACTGAAAGCAAAACAGATCCCCTGTGTTGTTGCGGCGGGAAATGAGTCTGCTGATGCAAAATATTCTTCGCCTGCCAACGCGCCGGATGTCATCACCGTTTCCTCTGTCACGCTTTATGAATCTTTCTGGGAGCAAGAGGAGGAACCTGACAAGCGATCCGAACATGATCTCAAACTCTCCGGTTTCAGCAACTTCGGCGATATCATCGACTTTGCTGCTCCCGGCGATATGATTGACAGTGCATCCACTGTCAGCCCAAATGAAACGATCAGCATGAGCGGAACCAGTATGGCAACGCCGCATGTCGCAGGCTGTGTTGCCGATATTCTCTCTGTGCAGCCGGATTACACAATTGATGAAATCTACGAATGCCTGAAAGAAAATGCACTGGACCTCGGCGACCCCGGTTTCGATCCGCAATTTGGCTGGGGCATCGTCAATCTTGCCGCTCTGGATTACACCCAGTCGGATCTGCTGCGTCCGGAAGCATCCGCCGGATCCGGCATCTATGACGAAGTGTTCTCTGTTACCCTTTCTACGCCGGAACCGGATGCAGAGATCCGTTATACTCTGGACGGATCCATTCCGGAAGCGGACACCGGTATTCTGTATCAGGGTGAGGAGATCCTGATCGACAATACGATGATCCTGAATGCCGTCAGCGTGAAAAACGGCGAACGAAGCGGAAATGCCCGCTGGCATTATACCTTCTTCCAGCCGCCCCCTGTGATGGATATGGAAAGCGGCGACTATTGGGAGGACATAATCGTTTCGCTCGCAGAACCCTCACCGTATGATATCTATTACACCACGGACGGCTCTGATCCGACCGCAGAAAACGGCACCTTGTATACAGAGCCGATCCATATCATGGAAACCACATTGCTGAAAGCTGCTGTTGTCATCGGCAATTATGCCGGTAAGCCCAGCACCTATTATTATCAGATCAACGGTGTGCATTCCGATCTGATCTTTGAATGCAAAGACGGTGTTCTGACAAAATACCGCGGTGTTGATGATAATCTTGATCTGAATGAATATTTCGGCGCAGATGAGATCACAAAAATCGGTGACCATGCATTTGAAAAGAACGAAAACCTGATCGTACTCACGCTGCCGGAAAGCGTCAAAACGATCGGAAAGAATGCTTTTGCATTCTGTGACAGTCTTGCCCGGGTCAAAGCACCCGGTGTGGAAACCATTGAAACGAACGGCTTCAAATGGGCAGGCAATATCCTGTCTCTCGATATGCCGAAACTGAAATATGTGGGTGATTATGCATTTGAAGCAGCACTTGGCGATGACGAAGACGACATTGTGATCCCGACTGACAATCAGATCCGGGAGATCGGATACGGTGCATTCCAGAGCTGTGATTTCCATCAGATCGAACTCCCGAACCTGCAAAAGATCGGTGAAGATGCATTCAGTTACTGCTATACGCTGGAACGTGTGAAACTGCCTGCCAATATCACCAGACTGCCGAAGCGTGCATTCCTGAACTGCGAGCGTCTCAAAACACTGGATGCACCCGGTGTGACTGAATTGGATGACTATGCGCTGTCACTCGGCAGAGATTTTCAGTCCAGTATGGTCGATTGCAGCATTGATCTCGCCAAGTTGACTGCGGTCGGCACGCATGCCCTTTCCATGTACAGATCCATGCCGATGGATCGTGTTTCTTTTGACGCTTTGGCGCAGATCAGTACAAACGCATTTGCTGATTTCCCGGCAACAGAACTCCGTTTCCCGGCATTGAAAACGATCCCTTCCATGGCATTCTGGGATGCGCCCTGCTCCGTTGTCTATCTGGAACAGGCGGAGAAACTCGAAAAAGATGCGCTGACACCGAACCCGAACTGGGGACACCATATCACATATGTATTCGGCGACCATGTTTCTGCTTATCAGGATCAGCCGCTGAGCACGGACTGCAAGGCAATCGCAGTTGCTGCCCCTGCGGATTCCCCGATGAAACAATTCGCAAAGATCGCCGGTACGCCGTTCTACACCACACCGGATATCTTTGTACCGGAAGGCTTCACCGATATCCGGCAGTTTGAACCCGTTGCCCTGAATGACTGCATTCCGCTTGCATTCGGCTGCAAGATCGTCTTCTCTGCCGCGGATGCAGATTCGGAAAACGCACAGCCGATCTTTACCGATGAAACCGGTACCAAATCATATTTGGATACGTCCGTTCCCGGTACGGTGACACTGCGTGCTGCACTGGTCGATGAAAACGATACCGTTCTCACCACAAAAACACTGACATTTGACATTGAACCGATTGATTCCAAAGAAATCATCACAAAAGTCGGCCCGCTGATCTTTGAATGGGAACAAGGCTATGTACAGAAGGTCGAACCTGACAGTATATGGGCTCCGCCGGATGTATCTGCTGAATATGTTTATCAGTTTGCTCCGGAAGAAGACGGCGATTATTATATCCTGCCCGCAACGATGGAAACCACTGTCTCTGTATATGACAAGCGCGGCGTTTGCATCCGGCATACAAAGAGCTGGGGATATTCAGGTGATCTTGAATGCAATGCCGTTGCTTTGAAAGCCGGAGAGGTGTA
Organism: Ruminococcus sp.; assembly: GCA_003446315.1. Taxonomy (GTDB): domain Bacteria; phylum Bacillota; class Clostridia; order Oscillospirales; family Ruminococcaceae; genus Firm-04. The sequence continues at coordinate 9,226 of DMBA01000361.1, forward strand.
CAAAATCGCAGCAAGAACCACTTCGTATTTTGCACTGAACAGACTGTTTGCTTCCATTCTGATCTCCGATCATGCGCCGGAAGAAGCGATCGACAATGATTATCGCTTCGAGCAGGACACTTTCTGCTATCCCAAAGATGCCAATGATTTTGATATGCATACGCTCACCGTCCGGAGCTATGACACGGATTGGGAGACAAATGAATACCGGAAGCTGACAGAAGGCACAGACTACGAACTGGTTTCTATCGCCAAAAACGATAACCAGAAGGTCTTCGCCCTCGGAACCGGCAAATATTTCGGTGTCATCGAAACATCGGTCTGCTTCTATGAAGATTATACGCTCGGTGAAACGATAAACCTGCCGGAGATTCAGCCCCGTCAGACGCTTTGCTATCATCTGAAAACACCTGAAACAGACGGAAAGTATCTGTTCGGACTCAATTTCAGTGATGCGTTTCTGGATGAATTTACAGCAGGCAGAAAAACAGGTGATCTGTTTGCATGCATGCTGGATCTCACCCTCCTGGATTCTGAGATGCATTATGTCTATCCGGATTTAACCGGTGCGCACTTATGCCCTGAAAACCAATATACACTCTCATCCGGTCAGGACTATTACGTCACGATCAATTATTTCACTGTCAACAGCAACATCAACGTACCATATGCACCGGAAGATACGTTTATCATGTATTCTACGGAATTCGATGAGAGCCATTGGATCACTTCCTGCGAAGTCAACCTGTTCGGCGATAAACGGTATTCCGGCGAGCCGGTCAACTTTGTGAAATCAGTCGTTGATCCGGATGGCAATACACTGACGGAAGGCAAGGATTTCCGGGTCTACGCCGACAACAAGATACTCCCCGGCGATCACACGATCCTCGTCACGGGAATCGGTGATTATTACGGTTCCATCGTCGGCATGCCTTCCATCATGGACTCCGAATTGACCACCGGACCTTTTGCAGCGACATCCATTCAGCCGAATGAACCGTTCCGCGCTGCGAAAAACAGCGCATCCTTTGAACTGAAAACAGATCATACTTATGTCTGCAAACTGCGGAAAACAGACAACTCTGATCCGGATGCGGATTATCACTATGTCATCAGCACATATGATCCGGAAACATTCAGCTGGAATCCCGTCTACAGCGGAACACGGCTTGATGAAGACAGAACCATGCAGCTTGCGCCCGGTACTTACCGCATCCATCTTGCACAGGATGCAGCCGATCAGGAATATATCCTGGATGCGCAGGTAACTGCAAAAGGCATCTCCCAGGCAAATGTCTCGATCGAACCGCTTTCCTATACCGGCACAGAACTGACACCGGAGATCACGCTGACCTATGACGGCAATACCCTGACAGAAGGCACGGATTATATCCTCGTTTATCCGGATGAACCGATCATCGCAAGCGGCACATATGCCATGAAAGCCTATGGCATCGGCGGTTTCAGCGGCGTGAAGGTCTTCCTCGCGGTCGTGGATGAACCGGAAAAAGCCGTCCTGCCGGAAGCAAAAACGGGTGAAAATACGCTTTCTGTTGTCCCCGGACAGGCTGCTGTCTGCGAATGGATCGCGGATGATACCTCATACGGCATTGCACTGAATTCGCTTCATCAGCTCTCCCTTGCCGTCATTGAACAGGATACGCAGAAAGAACTCCTCGATCTGCACGGCTGCGGCTATCTTTACGGCTTCTTTGAAACAACGCCCGGAAAGAAATATCAGATCTCTGCATCCTGGCGGAATCCGGAAAAAACCGATGACATTGTCTTTACACTGCTGTCGGATTATACCGATCTGACCGCATGCACGGTGGAAAACACCGATACAATGGTGTTTACTGAACAGAATACGCTGCCGGAATGCATTGTCAAAAACGGCGACACAGTCTTGCAGAAAGATGTTGACTATACGCTCTATTACGGCGGCGGCAACACAAGCCCCGGTCATGCGGTTGTATCGCTGACCGGCATCGGAACCTGCATCGGCGAACTGCAATATCATTATTATCTCAGTCCGGCGCTCGATCCCGCGGCATTTGAACAATTCGAAGACACCACAGAACTGACAGCAGATACAGTCACGACAAAACTGATCCGGAATCCCGGCGAGATCCAGCAATTTTCATTTGTCGCGCCCGCAGACGGTATCTACCGCATCGACAGACCGGATCCGTATTATTCCGGTGTCAACGTGTTTGTTTACGGTGCCGATCAGGAGCTGCTCCCGATGGATACCGATACCGTTGCAATGAAAGCGGGCGAAAAACTCTGGTTCTTCGCAGTTTCCGACCGCATTGATCTGCACCTGAACGTTGCCGGAGAATATCATCTTGCTGTATATGCAGCGGAACAGACAACGCTAAGAGGCGACCTCAACGGCGACGGCACGGTTGACCGCAATGACTGGAGTCTGCTGATGCAATACATCACAGAAGATCCTGATACACAAATACCGGATGCTGCGCTTGATGCAGCGGATCTCAACAATGACGGCTGCCTTGATCTGCTCGATGCAAATGCACTCCGTGATGCGGTACTTGCCCGAATGACCGGTTAACCGATCCAACACAGCATCCCATCCCCCCCACAGCAACAGACCCGCCGATGCATCTCCTGCATGA
>DMBA01000361.1:11931-15579 GCA_003446315.1 Ruminococcus sp.
TCGGCGGGTCTTGTCATTTCTTCATAAAAACGCATCAGTGTTCCGGCGCATGCTCCGTCACCGGCTGCTCCGCACCTTCCGGAACCATCGCTTCTTCTGCATCAGCCGGATTTACCGCTTCTTCCGGACTACAGTCGAACAAGTTGGCTGACCCGTCCAATGCCCCTGCACGAATTTCGGGATCCAATTCGGTCACAGGCTTTGCGTCATCGTCAAATGCAAGATCTTCCACGATGATAAAGCGGAAAATATTGCCGCTTGCGTCATACTCCAGCATTTTCACGGTCACACCGGTCTCCTCATCGGCATAAAGATCAAATTCCTGCGCAGGCGTGCCGTACTGACCGTTTGTTGTCCCGTGAATATGGACGCATGTTCTGCCTTCCAGCACCTCTGTTCCGACAATATCCCATCTGTCAAAATCCTGCAAATAATCAACTACCATGCGGTAATTCTCAATACAATCCACCGCAATTCCATTCAAAAGCTGCCGGCGGCTGTTCCAGTAATCGTATTCCGTTCCTTCCGGATCTATCGGGCGAAGATCTTCAAATGAAACGGTCGGCGAATCAATCCGGTGTACCACATTCGGATATTTGATCCATGTTCCATCCACCATCAAATCACTGGTATCGTAGAAATATTCGCCGTCTATTACGTCAGTCGCAGCAAAATGTGCATCGACAATGCTGTCCTCTTCGTTGATCAATGCTTCTGCACTCGGCCCGTAATAGTTTTCTGCATGCTGATATGCCCGCATTGCATTCAGATCGACCTGAAACTCTGCACGCTCCATACTGGTTGGACAGCCTTGCTTGACAACAGCAGAACAGCGGTCAAAATAATCCGCAGCATTGTTCATTTTGAAGAACACATCCTGCTTGTCGGTCATATCGCACTGCTTTGCACCCACGCGCGTATTCTTCCAGATATCCACTGCATTGAAAGTATCCGCCGCGCACCATGTCAGATGCCCTTCTGTTTCCGTCGTCGCTGCTGCTGCTATGATTGCCTGCAATGCTGCTTCCGTGATGCTCCAACGTGATTCTTCGCCGTTCTGTTCCAGCACGACCGTACCGTTTGCATAAGCAGTCAGCCGGTAGGGATCGCCGCCGTGATACACGAAAATCGAATAGGATTCGCCGTCTGCAAGCGGTGCCTGTTCATCGCAGGGCAGCCATTTGGTTTCCAGCAAAGCGTCCGAAAGCGCTCGCTGCTGCTCTGCGGAAAGATCCAGCACATACGGCGCATATGCCGCTGCTGCCAGCCGGATCTCATCATTGGAAAAATCCTCGATCGGCAGGCATGCTGCTGCCTCGGCATATTCGGACATCTCTTCTGCGGGGAGCGACTCTGTGATCTGCTCTGCACCGCTGTCCGGCATATTTGCCGGCGTGCGCAGCGCATCTTTCTGTATAGACGGCAGAAGAATCACAGCCGTAAACGCCGCACATGCGATAGCTGCTCCGCCGCCCAGCAGGATCGGCAAACGGCTCCGGCGCTGTTTTACTGCTGCGGCTCGTTCATCTGCTTTCTGCTGAAATCTCGGATCTATATCCCGCATCATCTCATGGATCTGTTTTGCTTTCATAATAATCCCTCCTCCGCAAGGAACTGCTTGAGTTTCCTGCGTGTCTGCATCAAGGATTTCCGTACATGCACACCGGAAATCCCGAATTTCGCTGCGATCTCCCGCGGTGCTGCTTCATTGTGATAGCGCTCTACAAAGATGGTCTGCGCATCATCACTGAGCGAATCAAGAAATCGTTCGACTGCTTCGGTCATCAGCTTATGCCGGAGCGCATCCTCAACCGTTTCACGCGCCGGCACAACTGCACCGATCACATCCAATGATTCCGGTTCTGTTCCGCCGCCGCGTTTTTTTGCATGCTGCCGCTGTGCCATGTTGATCGCAATCCGATGGGTCAATGTGACAACAAACGCTTCCAGACTGCTCGGCTCAGCAGGCGGTATGCTCTGCCAGAGCTTCAGCATCACATCATTGACGCATTCCTCTGCATCCTCTGACGAACGCAGATGCTTGCGTGCAATATTTACGATTGTTTTGCGGTATTTATCGGATAATTCGCTGACTGCACGTTCATCCCGTGCCTGAAACAACGATATGATTTGTTGATCTGTCATTTTTGATTCCACCTTTCAGAAGCGCCGGATCCTGAACGCTTCCTATCTATGCAGTCAGAAAGGGATCTGTTTTGTTCCATCGTTCCGGAGATTTTTTTCTGATTATTATGGTTCCGGCTCCATTATAGCCGAAAATCGCACAAATTGCAAGTCATTTCGCATATACAAAAGCCGCCGACACATTGCTGCATCGGCGGTTCTATGTGATATTTCTCAGAGCAACCCTCACACATTTTCTGATTTATCCGCAGCGCTTATGTTGGCAACATGAATATCAGTCAATGCACACTGATCGCCTGTCAGCGCAACACAAATATTCTGCAAATCATCATGGATCAGCGTCGTCACAGAATATGTCGTGATCCCGGCTGCCTGCGTGGATGTCGTCACCGTGTTCCCCTTCCGGCAGATCGTGATTCTGCATGTGATGCCGTCTTTATTTTTTTGCTTCCATGTCTCCCAGTTCCCGAAATGCTCGTTCACGGTGACATTTGTGGTGTTTTTGACCTCATCTTCCACTGCACAGCATTCGCCGTCCATACGAATCAGCACCAGTTCCCGATAATTCTTGCCTTCCACCTTCCGGTCATCGGCGGAGAACAGCAGCACAAACGGACAATGCCACACCAGACGCGCTGTCGGCAGACTCATGGAGTTGAAATTGAGTTCCATCTGATCTCCCAGCGGGATCCCAAGCGTTGCATCGCTGCGCCAGCCGTCGATCTGGAGATTCGGGATATCACCGACAGGCCCCTGAATATAACTGATCTCATCAGCGATCCGCGGGATCTCTGTTTCCCCGATCGGTTCATTTGCTTTGGATACTTTGATATTGCTGATGATGCAGTCCTGACCGGTAAAACTGATATAAGAATACAGGGAGCTATACGGCAATGCGATGATATTCTCAATATACTGATAATCACTTTTGATGCGAATGCGCAAATGATCCTTAAAGCGCACCGCTTCGATCTCATAATCTATGCCTTCCTGATAGATTTCCTGCCAATCGGGTGTGCGGGTACTCAGCAGTCTGGAATCGCTGCAATGGATATCTCTTGCGCTGCCGTTGATAATATGCCCGTCCAGCCGGATCTCGCAGTATTCCAGATACAGCAGTTCTTTTTCCCTTGCATCGTGGTCATGCACACGCGCATCCAGCGAATCAAACAGGATCAGGGAAGGGATCGGATCAGCCGAAAGGGCACCGGCATCGCCTTTGCAATGGATCCTGATCTTTGTCAGATAATTGGCAATGCGGATGCCGTCTGAAAAAGCGGAACGGTAACTGTCAAAACGCATTTCCTTTTTGGAGCGCACCTCACCGGTTTCCTGCCGTTCTTTCATATGATATTCAGAATCCATATCAATCAACCGGATCATGATTTCCGCATATTTGGGATCAAACTGCGTCCCGATGCCTTTCACGAATTCCTCGCGGACGAGCTGCTGCGGCAGCGGATCACGATAGCTTCGTTTGGAAGTCATTGCATCATAAGCATC
>DMBA01000391.1 GCA_003446315.1 Ruminococcus sp.
AATGCGAATCAGCAGGCTGAACAGACCATCGCCGATGCCAATAAGCAGGCAGACGAAACCATCAGCGCTGCAAATTCCGAAGCAGAACAGAAGCTCAATGATGCTGATGCACAGGCAATCAAAATTGTCGCTGATGCTGAGAAATCTGTTCGTGAATCCCTCGACGATGCTGACCGCAGAACCAAACAGACTACCGAGACTGCAAGAACAGTCCGTGCACTCCTGCGCAGCGAGATCGACAGCGTTTCGAAGAAGTTCAACGAGCTCTCCCTCGTGCTCGAAAACCTGACCGGTCAGGCAGGCAGCCGCCTGAATGAGGCGAAAAATGTCATTTCCGATGCGCGTTCGACTGTCGGTGATGATGACGATGTCCCCAGCTTCGACAGCTTTGAGGATGTCGCTTCGAAGTCCTTCGAAAAGGTCGGGAAAAATGAATTCAATTTCGATGACCTCGCTGAAAGTGTCGGCGAAAACGGCGGTTGGAATTGATCTCATATGGATTATACTTGTCATGTCAGCGAATTGCCGGCTTTGGTGCGGGAGCAGCAGCTCCTGCACGCCGGTGATCGTGTGATTCTTTCCGGAACAGTTTATACTTCGCGTGATGCCGCACATAAGCGGATCACTGCTGCAATGCGGGAAAACGGCGAGCTGCCGTTTCCGATTCAGGATGCCGTCATCTATTATGCCGGCCCCACTGCTGCGCCCCCGGGTCGTCCCATCGGTGCCTGCGGCCCTACGACTTCCAGCCGTATGGATCCCTATGCTCCGATGCTGCTCGATGCCGGTCTGCTCGCTATGATCGGGAAAGGGGAACGCTCGCAGGCAGTTTGCGATGCCATTATTCGGAATCATGCTGTCTATTTCTGCGCCGTCGGCGGTGCGGGCGCACTCGCTGCTGCCCATATCTCTGCCTGTGAAGTCATCGCTTATGATGATCTCGGCTGCGAATCCGTCAAACGATTGACATTTTCTGATTTTCCGCTGCTGACAGCGATTGATTCCCACGGCGGAAATCTCTTCCGCGACGGCAGAGCCGCTTTTGCCGGTCAGATTTGATTTGTTTTGTTTGACGAATATTATTGTTGAAAGCTGTGGATAATGCCGTTTTTTATGCAAAATATCAGAATGGTACTTGACAAAGTTGCAGTTTTCTGTTATCATTATATCAGGTCAACAGTCGGTTTGGGTGGTTCTGTGCCCATTCCGGTTTATGACAGTGCGATTGTTCGGTCGTTTTTCTTCGGCGGTTAAGGGGGCTTTGTGCATGGATCTTTGTTCTGCTGCTTCGCTCCGCAGCCTGTCCGATGAAACGCTCGTTTCGGTGCTCGCGGATCAGCCGCAGGCTTTCGATATCCTTCTCGAACGATATCGGCATCTCATCGCTGCCATTGCAAAGGCTTATGCCCTCAATGCTGCCGATGCCGAGGACTATGTTCAGGAAGGCATGCTCGCTTTGCTCGCTGCTGCTTCTTCCTTTTCACAGAAACGTCCCGCCAGCTTTCGTACTTATGCATCTGTTTGTATCCGTAATCGCATGCGCAATGTCTCCGGCAAGGAGCTTGCTGCCGTCCGGCGCGGTGTCGGCTTTTCTCCTGTTTCTTTGGATGATCCGGAGAATCAGTTTGCCGATTTCTTAGCCGATTCTGACGACTCGCCCGAGGAACTTGTGCTTGAAAAAGAACATGTTTCCGAGCTTTATGCGAAACTTGCCGATGTCCTCAGCAGACAGGAGCAGGAGATCTTCTGGCTGTCTGTCAACGGCTTTTCTTATGCGGATATTGCCAACAGACTGCATATTTCTCCAAAAAGCGTCGATAACGCGATCCAGCGTGCCAGACGGAAACTCCGTGCCATATGGAGTGTGCTTGATATGGCTGCAATTCCTGCGCAGAACCGTCCGAATTGCCCGTGACAGTCCGGTTTGACTGCTCTTTTCCGGAAGGCTTCGCGCCTTCATATCCACCTAATGGTCCCGGCAGCATTTCTTCCAGCGCGTGCAAATTATTTCACCTGCATCCCGAATTCGCGTCTTGGCTTCGCCCGCAGGCGATACATGTGCAATTGTGATGGCGCAAATTCCGTCGAGGTCCAAATTTCAAGAATCGAGGAAAATTCAAATGTACGAAGACAGAACCTTAGTATGCAATGAATGCGGACAGGAGTTCGTATTTACCGCCGGCGAGCAGGAGTTTTATGCTGAGAAGGGCTTTGCAAATGACCCCAAGAAGTGCAAGGCATGCCGCGATGCCAGAAAGAACGCTGGTAAGACCGAGCGCGAGTATTTCACCGCTACATGTGCAAACTGTGGCAAAGAGGCTCAGGTTCCGTTCCGTCCGCGTGAGGATCGCCCTGTTTATTGCAGCGAGTGCTATGCACAGCTCAAGAGCCAGCAGTAATTTTTGTTAAAATGCAGGGCACGGTATGCTGTGCCCTGTTTTTCTGAAAGGATGTTTTTCATGGAGATTACCAAGAATACCATTATCGGCGATATCCTCGATATTGACCCTTCGACGGCACCCTTTTTCCTCGAAATGGGTATGCATTGCCTCGGCTGCCCCGCTTCCCGCGGTGAGTCGATTGAGGAAGCTTGCATGGTTCACGGCGTTGATGCCGATGATCTTGTTGCGAAACTCAATGCACATGTCGCAAAATAAATTCATACGATTGCCGTCGGGATCTCGCTCGGCGGCAGTCTTTTTCTGAACAAATAGAAGGAGAACCTTATGAATCGCAAAGAATTGAATGAGATTCGCAATCACTTTAATCCCGATGCGAAGTATTTTACCATGGATCGTGTGCTCACGGCGTTCGTTGACAGTCAGCGGAATGTGCGCGGCGTTTGTCTCAGAAATGCTGCTTCGATCCCGCCGCCGGAAAGCCAACTGCTCTACGATACCATGAAAAAAGTGCTCAATGTCAATATCGGAAAGCAAAGCACCGAATTGCCCTTCCGGAATCACGCTTACGGTGAGGACGGTGCGCAGACCTTCCTTTCCAATGTCCTCAAATCGGAGCTGAAACAGGAAGATGTGGCGCTCCAGTTCCTCGGAAAACTCGCCGAAACCATCGATTCCGATGTACCGTATGCCGTCATCGCTTCGTTTTGTCAGTATAACCCGCCGCGGAAAAATAAAATGGACGAGTTTGATATGGATTCTTCCGACCAGGTTTTCCGCTATCTTGTCGCGGCGATGTGCCCCATCGCAAAAACAGAGGGTACACTCGTCTATAATCAGTTCGATGATGAGATTTTGCGGCAGGAAAATCCCAATGCCGTCATCAGCAAAGCGCCGATGGACGGTTTCTTCTTCCCCGTTTTCTCCGATCGTGCGACCGATGTCCACCACGTTTTGTACTATACCAAAACGCCCAATTCGCCCAACGAAAATCTCATTGATGCGTTTCTGGAATGTGATGTCGAAACAACCGTTGAGGAGGATCAGGAAGGGATGAAGGAAGTCCTCGGCTCGCTGCTCGGCGATGACCTGACCTACGAAACGGTGACTGCCGTCAACGAGAAACTGACGCAGATCGTTGCGAAAAATAAAACGGATGATGCCCCGACTGAGGTGACGGGCAGAGTGCTCCACAGATTGCTCGCCGAATCCGGTGTGCCGGAGGAAAAACTCGTTGATACGGAGAAAATCTTTGAGGAGCATGTCGAAAGCTCCTTGAAACCGGAACGCCTTGTTGCTTCCAAAACCGTCATCAAAACACCCGATATCGTTGTGAATGTCAAGAATCAGGCGAAAGATAAAGTCCGGCTTGATAAGATCAACGGTCGGCATTGTATGGTCATTGATCTCGATGAGGCGGTGATCGAAGTCAATGGATATGATCTGAAAGTGCCCGGTGTCATGGACCCCGATGCCCAGACTCCGTGGGCGCAAAATGAAGGTGATGTATCATGAAACTCGCTGCTGCTTTGATGAAACGTGCCGATCTCCAGAATCGGATCAATGAGCTGCAAACCCGTCTGAATAACAACGCCCGCGTGCAGGACGGCGAAAAACCTGCCGAATCTCCGAAGGATCTGCTCGCAGAGCTTGCTGCGCTCATCGACGAATCTGAGGCGCTGATCGCAAAAATCAATCTCGTCAATGCCAGTACTGTGATTGACGGCCGTACCATTACCGAGCGCATTGCACATCGGGATGCATTGATGCAAAAACAACGGATCATGCGCGGTTTTCTCGATGAGGCAAGCAATCTTGCGCCGCGCTATTCCAAGACTGAGATCAAAATTGTCAGTACCGTCAACGTGCGGCAGCTCCAGAAAGAACTCGATCAGCTTGCAAAGGAGATCCGGCTCGCTGAGGAGAATTTGCAGGAGCTGAACTGGACGGTCGATCTTTCAGAAGAATAATTTTTTTGGTTCAGAACAGTCAGGCGGGTGTATCTCTGCTGCTGAGAATGAGCAGCATCCTAAGTTCGTGACAATGCATTCTGCATTTTGCACACCAGAACATTGTATTTTGCATGTTTACTACCGCTGCACCGGTGACTGTTCCGGGTGGGTGAGGGGAGCGCTTTGCGCTGCGCCGGTTTCTGTTTGAAATACGGTCATAATATAAACAAACAGGGAAGCTGCCTTTCAGAAAGCGGCTTCCCTGTTTGTTTTGATACGGTCAGTTCTGCGTTTGACTGAACGATGCTTCGACTTTGCGGACTTCCGCTTCTGCGCTCAAAAATGCATCCACAACAGCGGGGTCAAAATGCTTGCCGGCTCCCTCTCTGATGATCCGCAATGCTTCTTCGATCGGGAACGGCTCTTTGTAGCTCCGCTTCGATACCAATGCATCAAAGACATCTGCGACTGCCATGATCCGCGCTGACAACGGGATCTGTTCCCCCGCAATGCCGTTCGGATATCCGCTGCCGTCCCACTTTTCATGATGATATGCAGCCAGATTCTTCGCTTCCAGCAGATAGCCGGAATCCGGTACCAGTGCAATTGCCTGCGAAATGATGCTGCTGCCTGCCGTTGTGTGCGTTTTCATGATCGTATATTCATCATCGCTTAACCGTCCCGGCTTGTTCAGGATCGCATCCGGCACGTTGATCTTGCCGATATCATGCAGCGGCGCGGAGTTGATAACATCCGATACATAACTATCTGTCAGAATGTCTGTGTAATAGCCCAGTTTGCGCATCTGACGCATGATGACTTCCGTATATGCTGCCGTTTTCCGGATGTGCTCTCCGGTGTTTTTGTCACGGCTTTCCACCATATCTGCCAGAACCATAATCAGGGCACGCTGCATCTGCGAGATCTGCTCGGTCTTCTTTTGTACGTCTGCGACATATCGCATGCTGTCATCTGAGGTCTTTGCGATCGCATAATACAAATTCTCGACCTCATCGCCGGTGTGAATGCCAAGCTGCCGGATGCGCTCAATGCTGCCGGAACGCGCCGATTCACTGTCATATGCAAAGTTGCCCGTGCTGATGGCGATGGAATTGACCGGCAATATAATGTGATATTCAACCAGCCAGCGCACAATACAGAAGATCAGTATGAAAAAGCCGGCAAACAGCGACAGCATCTCTATGAAAAAGTTGAGTCCGATCTGCCCGATCTGCTGCATGGATACATCTGCTGCCGCATAACAACAGCATGTTCCGCTTGCGTCTGTGACCGGCAGATAGACCGTCAGCAGCCAGCCGAACGAATCATTCGATATGATCGGGTCGATCGGTTTTCCTGCAAGCAGATCCGGCACATACGGCAGAAAGGACTCGTCAAACGGGATGATATCGCCTGCCGGTGAGCCTTTGATCTCATCGGTGTCCAGATCAAATACCACATGACAGCCGTCTTCTTTGATCTGATAGACATACAAATATTCAATGTCCGATGAACTGTCCCGCACTTCGTATAACAGTGATTTTGTGCGGGTGTATCCTTCCGCTGCTTCGCCCTTTTCCAGATATTCCGGGATGCGTTCCGGATCCAGCAGGCTCCGTGCGATGCGTGCTGCGCCCTCTGCGATTTTGATGTGATCCTTAATCAGCGCGGTTTTATATAAATGCACACTGATGCCCGCTGCGCCGATGGAGACCAGCATCAGCGATACCGTCAGCACCAGCAGGATCTTTGTTTGCAGCGACATGATGCGGGATTGCGCATGCTTCGCCGCTGCCGTTTCTTCCGGACTCAGCGGTTCCTGCATCCAGCCGCGGAACCGGAACATGCCGTGATATTGCGCCGGAATCAGATGCACGTTCAGCAGCACCAGACCGATCGTGATGGCTTTGTCTGCAAGATCTGTCAGCAGATTTGCTGCGACCTGTGACCATGCTGCACTGAGTATGCCAAGATCATAGATCGCTGCACCCAGTGATTCTGCATCATATGTCAGACCGTCCAGATACCACGGGATCAGGGAGCCTAAGCCGCCGCCGATCAAAGTGAAGACCAGCAGCACCAACGGCAGTCCGGACGGTTTTTTGAAGTATCCTTTTTTCGCAAAAACGGACGCAAACAGTGCGATCAGGACATTTAATATGCCGTAATATAACGCGGATGCATCGGTGATGCTCTTGCAGATATTCGTGCAGAATCCGACAATGACACCCGGCAGATATCCGCCCAAGACCGCAACCGTGACGCTGCCCACTGTATCCAGATACAGCGGGAGTTTGAGCTGTGTGCAGATCGTGCTCAGGAGCAGATTGAGCAGGACACCGCCTGCACAGATCAGGATGGTTTTGACATTGTGTGCGGTCATGCGCGTCCGGCTGACTGCGTTGTGTTCCTGTGTCATATTGTTTCTCCTGTTCGTGTTGTGCAAATGCGCAGCATCGCATAGCTCGGCTGATACAAAATATGAGAATCAAAAACAAGTTGATATAACTATTATAACACAAGAAAAAACAAATTTCAATAGTTTTTCGGATAAAATATATTTGATTTGCCGCATTTTGATCCGGTCAGCGGTTTTTTTACGGTTTTGTGCGGGAAATCAGGGCGTGCTGTCCGCATGCGAGCATCAGTGCACCGACCCCTTTCGGATCGTTTGAGACTGCCGGTTCCGAAAGATAATAGGCACAGGTGCCGTCCCGCAGCGGCGTGCCGCCAAGTCCTGCTGCGCTGCATATATCTTTCAGGACAGTGCCCGCAGACGTTTTTTGCAGCTTCTCCCTGATAACCGCTTGCAGCATCGCCGCACCCGTTTCAAATTGCTCTGCCGGCAATGCGCCGTATGCTGCGCCTGTCATCAGCGCATATGCAGCCATCAATGTGCCGGATGATTCGGTATAATTCTGCGGGAGCGTCTGCCGGTCGATCACCTGACAAAGCAGTCCGGTTTCTGTCCGGTATTGCAGCAGTGCTTCGGAAGCCTCTGTCAGCATTTGTGCAAGCTGCTCCCGCAATTTACTCTGATGCTCCGGCAGCAGCGCGTAAGTATCTGCAAGCGCCATCAGCAGCCAGCCTTCTCCGCGCAGCCAATAGGTGCGGGAAAGCCCCGTTTCCGGATGCGCCCACGGCTGACAGCGGCTTTCATCCAGCGCATGATAATATAATCCGGTTTTCGGATCGCGCAGATGTTGATATAAATAATCAAAACAATGCCCGATCTGCGGATAGATGCCGGATTCGCCGCTGTATAACGCATATTCTGCGAAAAACGGCGCTGCCATATAGATGCCGTCCAGCCAGATCTGCTCCGGATAAATGCGCTTGTGCCAGCATAAACCGCTTTTTGTGCGCGGATGCTGCCGGATCTGTGCTGCCTGCCATGCAATCGCTTTGTGATACCGCGCTTCTCCTGTCTGTTCCGCTGCGAAAAACAGTGCCTTTCCGCAGTTGAAACTGTCCAGCGCAAAACGGTCTGCCGGATAGCTGGGGATCGTGCCGTCTTCTGCGACCCGTTCCGATAAATATTCCGTTATGAATGCGGCATACTGCGCTTCACCCGTTGCTTCATACAGCTTGCGGCAGCCCAGCAGGACACAGCCGTCTTCATAATTCCAATAGTCCTTATATGGCTGATAATGCTGCAAATATTCCTGAAAAAACGTCGTGGTCGTCGTGGTTATCGTGGTCATGTTCTGTCTCCCGTCAGGACAGTCTGGATTCCGGCATAAAGCCGTTCTGCCCCTTCGGAAACCGTGTAATCTCCGTAACTGATGCCCGTGAAGACATCTTCATATATGCCGTTCACGCCCTTGAGCGATGCGTGCTCAAAATCCGGGTCGATCCGGAATGTCACCCATTCGTTCATGCGTTCGTATGCTTCTGCGGAAATGTCCCCCAACAGCCCCGCAGTCCGGCAAATATCATAAGCCTGCCGGTTGCTCGGCACGCCGCGCTCGGTTCCAAGCAGTCTGACTGCTTCCGGTTCGCTCACAAGATAGGAAATCAGTTCGGCACATGCTTCCGGATGCGCTGTATGCTTTGAGATCGCATATCCGAGCGCAATTTTTGAGAAGCCGCCGCGGTAATCGCCGAGATCCGGAAAATATTGTCCCACTTGCAGCGTCTGTCCTTCTGCCAGTGAATCGACAAATTTGCCTGCCGATGAATCCCATTCATAGATGCCGCCGTATTTTCCCGTGATCCAGTTTTCATCCTTGTCAAAGCTGTCTGCGCCGCCGCCTGCGATCTGTTTCAGCGGCGGGATCACATGTTTTTGCTCCATATCCTGTATCAATGTCAGCGCTTCGGCAAGCTCTTCTTCGCTGTATTGCAATGCGCCGTCTTTGACCCACTCTCTGCCGTATTTGCTTTGCAGCACATAGACCAGAAACAGCATCCGGTCATACCAGCCGAGCGCCAGCGGGTAATAATCTGCGCCGAGCTTTTCCGCAAAGACTGCGCCTGCTTCTTCCAGCTCTGAGAATCGCGCCGGAACCGGAATGCCCGCTGCTGCAAAGGTCTGCGTATTCCAGAAGAATACACGCCCCGTTTCACTGACCGGTATGCAGCGCAATTCGCCGTCTACCGTGCACATCTCCAGCAATGCGGGATCATACTGCGACAGATCAAGCTGCGCTTCAAATGCGTGCAGATCCAGAAAGCCTGCCGTTTCAGTGCTGTAATCCTGAAGCCAGTTCTGGTTGACCTGCATCACATCCGGCTCTGTTCCGGCATAGATCGCTGCTGCCGCTGCGTCTTCCCAGCCGCTCCATGCACCGTATTCACAATGCACCGTAATCTCCGGATGAGATGCCGAAAATTGCTCCGCCGCCTGCAGCGTTGCCTGATGACGGGATTCTCCGCCCCACCATGAGAACCGGATCACATCCTGTTCCGATGCCGTGCCACCGCAGCCGGTCAGCAGCAGCGCGGTCATGCAGAGCATTTTGATTTGTTTCTGCATCGCTCTCTCCATTCATGCGGACAAACCTGTCCGCCCATCGTCTTTCGCCTGTTCTCATTATAACGGACAATGCACCCGCTTGTCAATGCATTATTGTCCGCTTTTGCTTCCGGATATTCCTTTCATTTCTTGCGGTCTGCCAAAACACAATTCATGATTTTAACCATTATTTTTTTCGGTTTGTCTGATTTTTTGGCACGAAAGCGATTTTGTCAGGTTTTCGTGCTTTTCTTTGCGTTTGTCCATTGCTTTTTTTCGCTTTTTATGGTATACTGAAAACGAATCCGGAAGAAAGGGGCGTGTTCCGATGCCGTCGGAGCTGCTGCGGCAGGAGCTTTCGATGCTCCTGAAACGCACTGTTTGGCTGAATATTGCAGCGTATCTCATCAGTGTGCCGTTTCTTGGTGCGACTGTTTCATTTGCAATCGGTTTGCTGCTTGGTTCGGTCGTGCTGTTTGTCACACTGCTGCTGCTCCAGTTCAGCGTCAGACGGATGGCGGATGATGCAAAACGATCCGGCGTGACCAGCCAGAAACGCTATCTGCTTTTTTATGCGCTGCGTCTGCTCGTCTTTGCTGCTGCCTTTGCTGCCGCTTTGCTGCTGCGCACGTTCATTTCACCCCTCGGCACTGTCATTCCGATGCTCTATCCGCGTCTGATCTATACCTTCGGTGCCGTCTTTTCCCGTTCCGGTTCCAATGCTGATTCGCAAAAGAGGTGAGAACATTCTTCTATGGCACTTCCCGAATTCTTGCAGGGCTCTACAGACCTCAATGTCTCCGGCCCGAATATCATCACTTCCTTCGAGGTGTTCGGTATTACCATCAACTTTACCGAAACCGTCGTGCTGGAATGGATCG
>DMBA01000243.1 GCA_003446315.1 Ruminococcus sp.
TTGTCGTGGTGGTTTCCTCTGTTGTGGTTGTCGTTGTTGTCGTTGTTGTTTCGGTCGTTTCCGCATCGCCAACCTTAAAGCTGCTGCCGCTGCGGTACCAATCGCCTTCTGTTGCTTCCTTCATCTGAGCGATCTCACTCAGAGCCGATTCGACTGCACTGTCGCCTTCTCCGGTGATCTTGACCGAAGACTCAACAACGCCGTTTCTTACAACAAACTGAACGGTGGATTCAACTACACTGTAAGTTACGCCGTCCACCTCAAACGGTGCGCCGGTTTCCTTGAGTGTATAAGTGCCGTCCGGCAGATTTGTAATCACAGCGTCTGTATCAGCAGACTCCCATGTAATCACTTTGCTGCCGTTTTCGTGCGTCACATGATTTGCTGTGCCGTTCTTCACAACAACGCCATCCAGATTGTCAATCGGATTCTCGGCATCCTGTGCCGTTTCGACCAGTGTGAGTTCGAGTGTTGCGCCTTCCAGCACATTCTCGCCCGTCATATCGGTCTTGCCGATCGTAATACCTTTCTGGTTGGTGAAAGAGATGATTCTGTCTTCATCATTGTTCAGATCAAGCTGGAGCCACTTGCCCTTGTTCTCATCGCGTTCAAGATCAGCAAGTGTGCCGTTTGTCAGGATATTGCTGTCAACCAGCGGATAATATCTGCCGCTGACTCTTTCGCAGGGGAGTGTCGATGCCGCTTCGCCGCAGTCAACCGCGGTAATGAAATATACCGGGTGACCCCATGTCAAATCGCTGGAACGATTATCGACCTTAATCAGCAGGATATCCTTATCCGGTGCCAGATAGCCATTCGGAACGCCGATTTCTGTGAATCTGTAAATTGATTCCCATGTATCGCCGTTCTTCTTTAACGAGTGAATATCACTTGTATTCACATCAGCATAGGATTTGCTTGCGTCCCAAGTAAATCCGGGAATATTCGTAAATGCACCGGCAGGGTGATCCGTGCCGTCATTATAAACAGTATCGCCGACAGCCGGGATACTGCCTGTAATCGTAAGTCCGTCATCATTCTGCTGATAGTTCTCAGGAACGAGTGCCATCACTGCGCCGGTGACATCTGCATTGGTATCTGCATCGACTTTTTTGAATGTAAACGAACGATTATTTGTGAATGTGAACACAGTTGTCAGACGATCGCTGAAATTGATATCAGCATCTGCAACCTTGCCGTCATACACAACAATCGCATTTGCATTGATCGTGGACAAGCCGCTCACGATCTCAGCCGAAGCCGGTTCATCCACTGTTCGAATGGATTCGATCGACCAGCGTGACGTTGTGATCTGATAGGTCTTATTCAGCGGAGCGCCGAATGTATAATTGCCGTTTTCGTCCTTGGTCGCGGAATAAGTCGTTCCGGATTCCGGATCGTTATAGTAGAGCGTATTTCCGTCGTATCCGAGATAGAACTGGTTCTTTTCGGCAGTCGAAAGGGTTACGCCCTTCTTGGTTGCGCCGGTAATATTGCCGTTTGCGTCCATCTGAACGTCATACGGATCACCGTTTATATAATAGTATCCGCTTTTCTGTTGAGCCGTTTCGTTGTTATAACGAACGGTCAATACTTCCGGGATCTCCTCGACCGAGTAACCAGCCGTATCAACAGCATTCTCGCCCTCTGTCAAAGAAACAAGCTGTCCGTCTGTGATCTCTGCACGATAGAGTTTGCCGTCGACCTGATAAAGACCGTCAGCATTCTGATAGTACTCTGCGCCGTTATAAATGAGCTTATAGTGCTTATTCGTCACAGCATTGAACTTGAACTTGTTCAGCTCGGATTCTGTCACATCGGTACGATTGCCGTTATCAGCGATCTCATAAACCTTCGTGACGTTTCCGGAATCGTCCACATCAAATTCAAAGGTCTTTTTTCCGACGGAATACTTGTTTTCAGCGAACGAAAGCGGAGAATATTCCGATTCCTCGATCAGCTTTGTAAATCCGGGATCTTCATAAACACGAACCAGAACGCCGCCGCTGTAAGTCGTATCGGCTGTTGCGGAATCGCTGACCGGCATGTTCAGGTACTTGTAATTGCCCAGCTCAATGACCTCGATGTAGTATTCCTTGCCCGAGATGATATAGCCATCCGGAGACTTGGTTTCCTTGAGGACATATTTGCCGGGATTGAGTCCCAGAACATTCGGATTCTCTGTACCGGTTTTGACCGTGTATGCAGCCTGATCTGCCACATTTTCGCCGTCTGTCGGATACAGACCGATGGTTGCGCCTTCCAGTGCAGGGCCGTCATCCGTCTCCTGATGCTTCTCAACATCCATGGTGTATGCGGGCATCTGCGCGGTGTAGGAATAATAAGAATAGAAATGCGTTTCAGCATTTGTGAACGCACTTTTTGCAATGATATTGCCTTCACCGTTACCGTTCAGGATCGAGAAATGTGCATTCGGTGCGACAATATGGCCAGCCTGGAACAATGTGTTCACTTCCGGTGCATTCGGGAAGTTCCAGACCAGATTCATGCCGACAGCAATATTCGTTTCGCCGGATGTTGTTGCGCCTTCCCGTTCCAGATTCTTGAATGCGGTCGTTGTCATCAGGTCACCGTTGTAATACATTGTGACCATGTCATTACTCAGGCTGCCGCTTCCGAAGCCGAGTGTGATCGGTTCATCGGTATCAAAAGTGAACGTATAACCGCCTGTTGCAAGCTCCTTATATGTGCACTCGTTCTGCGGCTTGCCTTCCTCAGTCGGATCAATGAAGTTGATCTTCTTGATCTTCTTGGAAAGCTCTTCCGGAATGATGATGTTATGACCGATCGCCTGATCGCCAAGCGGGAAATTCAGGATCGCATAGTCATACTTTTGACCCTCGTATATTTCCTGATACACCATTGTCAGATCATCTTCTGTCACGACATAGGCATCAGAAGCATTTGCACGGGATGATGACCACGCTTCAATCGCTGTAAATGCTGCATCAAAGTCGATGTAATTGCAATCCGGTGCAATTTTCACACAATGATTGTTCGGGATATACACGATCGGCGTGCCTTGCTCCGGATTGCCTTCCTGATATCCCACATACCTCTCTGCATTATTCAGCTCGTCATCGCCTTCGCCTTCGACGCTGTTGAAATACAGTCTGCATTCTTCCATGATCCGTTCATGCAAATCAGGATCGCTGATATACTGACCGAGATTATAGTTGTTCAATTGCAGAATATGGTTGATGTAGCTGGACGTGACCGAGCCGTCACCAAAGATGCCGACCGTTGCGTTTCCGCCGACTGCGATTGCACCGACGGTGTGGTTCTGGGTTTCGAGATCTTCTTTTACGAATATCTGAAATTCATTCAGAATATCCTGCACAGAATACTCTTTGCCGTAGCTCGGACTTGGCAGTTCGTCGTCAGCATATACTTTCTGACTCAGCAAGGGGATGCCTTGAAAAGGTGCAGCCAGATATGTGACGAGCATTGCTGTGGAAGCGAGACTGCCAAGCAGCCGTGTCTTCCAATTTTTCCTCATCCTATTCCATCCTTTCTGAAATATTCAATTTTCAAGGTTTTGTCAGTATCCGGAAAAAACCGCATCTCCGGCGCTTTGCGGATGACGCACTGTCCGCCTGTCATCCTCCCGCACACCTTTGATTTTGTTTTTTCACTGTTGTCCGCAGCATGTTCACTGTGCAGGTTCATGCTGCCTCTGCACAGCGGCGCGTGCCTGTACGGCATTCATTCGCAAACCGAATCCTGAACCGGGCTGCGAATCGTAAATACACGCTTTCCCATACCAATTTCCTTCCTTCCCTATAAATTTTGTCGGTCAACTGTCCGTCACCTAAAGAGAACCGTATGGGTACACTTCACCCATATAGTCTCTCCCTACTCTATATTATAGTCAAATTGACAAAAAAGTCAAGTATACAAACAGAAGAATCACGAATTTTTGTGTTTTTTACATTAAGTAAAACCAGATTTGTTTCATTTTGCACCAATTGAACAAAAATGAGATTTCAAATTTGGAATGTGCAAAAAAATCACATTTTTGCTTAATTTTCCTATCCAAATGTAATTATGTATAAATTATGTCAACGAATACAATTTGTATATAGCATTTTGTTAATTTGTCACATGTATTCACATTCTATTCATATAATACGGGTTTATAGCTCGTTTTCATTTAACCTTTTAATAGTATATTTTCAATAAATATTTCCAATATGTCAAACAAAAACCGTGCTCTCTGCTGCGAGTGCACGGTTTTGTCAATATTGTCTTATTTTCGCATCAGATGCCGCACTTCCGAGGTCAGATGTTCCCTGTTCCGGAACAGTCCCTTGAACGGTCTCCAGATAATCAGTGCAGGGATCAGCAGCTTATGCCGGTAAAAAAACGGGTAATAGGTTCGGATCATTTTCATATCCGGAAAGATCCGCCGGAAAATATATTTTCCTTTGGAGCCTGCAATGTCCACCCGATTCTTCACAGTGTTCCCGATTGTCCCGTAAACACCGGAAAATATGTAATAATCCAGCAGGGCTTTGTCTGCATCATCCAGCATTTCTCCCTGATATACTTTCATTGCGAGCTTCCTGTTCTGCATCTCAAAATCCGCAATGCCGAGCGTTTTCAGCTCGCCCTGAATGTAATCCCAGTCCATTGCATCCCCGCAGCGCCGCATAAAAATATAAGTATCCAGCAGCGAGCGCACACCGGTTCCGCCGCGCTTGAAATGCATATACTCATGCGCCGCAAGATAAACATAAAAATCCTCGTTCCGGAATCTGCGCAGATACGGTTCTGTTTCATCCTGCTGCAAAACAGACGGGATCTTCTCTTTATAGTATTGATACAGCGGTTCGGCAGTCGTCCCGATCTCAAACAATACCGGATGCATCTCAAAATTGCTGACCGGCGGTTTCCGGTAATCGTCATTGTGCGAATATCCGTAATGTTCACAGGTAAACCCGCACGCTTCCATGACATCCTTCACTTCCCTGCGGTAATTGCTGTCAAACAGAATGTCGTTATCCGCCATCTGCCGCATGCCCAGCTTCGGATACCAGTCTTTCAGAACGGAGCCTTTCAGCGGCATATACCAGATCTTCGCCTGTGCCAGATGTTCCAGCACGTTTTTTCGCTCCGCATCCAGCAGAATATTCTTCCGGATCGCCTTGTTCTTCGCCTGCGTAAACGCCGCATCCTGCACGCCGGCGGATTCCAGTGCATATGCCGTGCATGCCGTCAGAATATGCTCCTGACAGACCGCAAACAGCGCATCGAGTCCCTCCGCTGCCGTCAGACTGCTGTCTGGTACTTCTCCGTTGACAGCACATCTTGTCAGCGCGATCATCCGATATGCATTTTCACGAAACATCTCTTTGTTCAGATCCATTTGTTTGCTCCTTCCGGCAGATGCCGTCTTCCGTAAATTCATATATTGTGTCACAGATGTGCAGCGCGGCGGGTCTGTGCGTCACGATCAATACTGTCTTGTCCGTCATCTTCCGCAGATTCTCCAGCACCTGCCGTTCCGTTGCATCGTCCAGCGCACTGGTCGCCTCATCCAGCATCAGGATCGGGCTGCCCGAAAAGACGGCGCGTGCGATCGCTATGCGCTGCATCTGCCCTTCTGATAATCCGGTGCCGCGTTCGCCAAGCTGCGTATCTATCCCGTTTTCCAGCTCGGAAACAAATGCATCTGCGCACGCGACTTGCAGCGCAAGCCGGATCCGTTCGGCATCCTGTGCTGCATCGGGTTCCGCAAATGCCACGATCTCCCGGATCGTGCCGCACATCAACTGATTGCCCTGCGGTACATATGCAAACAGCCGGTGCCATGATGCATCCAGCGGCTGCATCTCCCCTGCCCGATCCCGCACATAGCGTTCACCGGCATCCGGTTTATAAATGCACATCAGCAGTTTCAGAACCGTCGATTTGCCGCAGCCGCTGTGACCCGTAAATGCTGCATATTCCCCTTTCCGGATCTCCATTGAGATGCCGTCCAGTACAAGCGGCATCACGGTCTGATCGTCCTGCTCCGGATTCTGCACAGCCGGCAGATAGGTAAACGCAGCATCCCGCAGTCCGATCGCAGCAAAGCCGGAACGGTAATACTGCGCGATCTCATCAGCAGAACGGGTCGGCCGATCGCAGTCATCTGCAAGCCGTTCCGCTTCCATCAGACGTTCTGCGCTTGCCGTCATCGCATAATACTTCGGCAGATAACCGGTAATATTCGCAAACGGCGACTGGATCTGTGAGATCAACTGCGTCACCGCCGTCAGCGTGCCGTAAGAGATCGTTCCGGTCAGGATCCCGTAACCGCAATAACAGACACCCAGCAGATACATGCCCTGCATGCCGCCCTGAAATCCCACATTGCACAGATTCGAAAAACGGTTCTTCCGCATCCGCGCCGATTGATGCGCTTTCATTTTCTCCGCTGCCTGCTGTTCGGTCGGTCGTTCCGCCGCATATGAGCGCAGCATCATCATGGAGCCGATGCGTTCCTGCAAAAAGATGCGCAGGCTGCCGTCTGCTTCCTGTATCCGTTTATGAAGCTGTTTCAGCGATTTCCGGAACACATAGGTCAGCAGCAGCAGCAAACATCCCAGCGGGATCAGAATGGCTGCAAAACGATAATCCAGAACCGTCAGCATCACTGCCGCACTTGCCAGTTTGATGCCCATGCCCGCGATCCCCGGCAGAATCTCTGTATAATGATTGGCTGCCACGGCGCAGTCATTGGTCAGGCGGTTCAGCCACTCGCCGGAATGCACCGCACTGACTGCCGCATAATCCTTTTGCAGGATCATATGCAGCAATCTGCTCTTGAATATGTTTTCCAGCGTGGAACGGGACAGCTCCTCTAAATGCCGGCTCGCTGCCCGCAGCAATACCTGCACCAAGACCAGCAAAGCCGTCAGCAGGGCATTTTGGATGAAGCCCGCGCGTGCGCCCGCTGCGGCGTTGTCTACGATATTCCGCAGCAGCAGCGCATACAGAACACCGGATGCACCGTAAATGCATTCCGTCAGCATCAATACAAAAACATAGCACTTTTTTGTGCCGGTCACGCGCCAAAGCCATTTCCATGCATTATGCTTCATGCCGCATTCCTTTCAGCTTGCCTTTGACCCGCTTCCATGTGATCCGCAAAGGTGCGATCGCAACCCAGAATCTGCTGTATAGCTGATAAGGGATTTCTGCGGTGCTGTGTACCCGCTTGCTCTCTCCGCGGACAAATCCGGTCATTACGCCGATGATATCTGCATCTGTGATGCCGTATTCCTTATGCACGGAATTATCGCCCCGAATGACATAATCCTGTTCCCGCACCGCAATGATCCTGTGCAGCACATAGGAAGCAGGCGGTCTGCGATACAGCACAACATCATATTTCCGGCAGCGTTCCTGCCCTTTTTTCTCAACGTAGAACAGGTCTTTTCCTTCCCGCATCAGCGGCAGCATGCTGATGCCGACATTGGTGTAAACCAGTTTTCCGTATTGTTCCAGATATTCTTCATAAGTGAAATGATCCATTGATAATCTCCCGCCATACCGCTCCTGTTTCCGCACGGTATCCATTCAAACGTAATCTTTATTATTATAACATATAATGGGAAAAAATGCAATGTTTCACGCAAGAATGCACCGCTTCGGTCATTTTTTGCTGATCGGCGAACTTTAGATCATTTGCAATGACGCTTTG
>DMBA01000360.1 GCA_003446315.1 Ruminococcus sp.
TTCCGAAGCCGATGATACATAACAACCCGAAATACACAACGCAGCATTTCGAAAAAGTTCAGATGCTGCGTTGTTTTTCTGCTGCATTTAATTGGAAAGGCGAGCGATATGAATGTTAATAGGATCATAACAGCTGCATTTTTCCTGCTTCTGCTGACCGGATGCACCGCTGATTCGGCTGAATCTTCGCAGAGCACGCAAACTGCTCTTTCGTCAACGCAAATTGCCGTCACGACTGCCGCAACAACATGTACAACGGAATCAACCGCTGAACCCGTTCAAACAACGATATTTCCTGCATTGGTATCCCCGGATGATATCAATCTGCGGAATGCAGAAGGCGATTCGTCACATTATTTGTTTACATATCATGAAACAGATTTTCAGGCGGTCTATAAAACGGATCACTGGACAATTCAGGATTCCTATCGGATCACCGATCCTGCTGATATGATTATGATTTGTGATGCCCTCATCGCGGCACATCCGATCCATTCGGCTGATTTGACCGGATATCGTACCGCGTCCGATATGGCATATGAATGGACACAGCATAATCTTGCATATCAGCTCCTTGGAGAGGATGCTCCCTATAAAGAAAATGCAAAAGATGTCGATTTCGACCCGAACGATCAGGGGAAAAGCATGTATGAGATCTATCTGGACAGAACCGGACAGGACAGCACGGCTTCTTCCGGTTCACCTTGAATCCGGCAGGAACATACTTGACATTTTCTCCGGATTGTGCTATAATAATACAGCAATCAATGGGGAGCTTGTATGCAGGCTGAGAGGAACGCGATTGAGCGTTCGACCCGGAACCTGATTTGGATAATGCCAACGTAGGGAGATTCAGACTGGATAATAGCCGGGAAGCTGCTATGTTGGCGGCTTCCCTGTTTTTTTGGAGGTGTATTATGGTCAGAATCAACGGGACAGAAATGGACGCTGACGGCAAAACCGTTTCAGCACTTTTGGCTGACATGCATTATCAGCCGCACCTTGTTGCAGTGGAGTGCAATGAGGAAATCATACCCAAAAGCTGCTACGATGAAACCATATTGAAAGACGGCGATACGGTGGAAGTAGTGAGCTTTGTCGGAGGCGGCTGATATGATCCCATCAAAAGAAGCATTCTATGCAGCGCTGGAACAGCGTCACGGTGCAGATATTCAAAAAAAGTTTTCAGAAGCATCTGTGGCGATCTGCGGACTCGGCGGACTTGGTTCCAATATTGCAGTGCATCTTGCACGCGCCGGTGTCGGAAATCTCTCATTATTTGATTTTGATCGGGTCGATCTCTCCAATCTCAACCGTCAGCAGTATTTTCCCGATCAGCTTGGGCAATACAAGACGGATGCACTTTCCGATACGTTGAAACGCATTGCACCCTATATCAATATCACTGCAACTTGCGTGAAAATGACTGCGGATAATATTCCGGAGCTGCTCGCTGCATATCCCATTATTTGTGAAGCATTTGACCGTGCCGATCAGAAAGCAATGCTCGTCAATACCGTGACAGAGCATTTTCCGGAGAAATATCTGATCTCCGGAAACGGTATGGCAGGGCTGGATTCTGCAAATACGATCCGAACCCGTAAGATCACAGAACACTTCTATATCTGCGGTGACGGGAAAAGTGACGTTGCAGACGGTCTTAGCTTGATCTCAGCGCGTGTCGCTGTCTGCGCTGCGCATCAGGCAAATACAATTCTCAGAATCATTGCAGGCAAAACAGATGCCTGATTCAGAAAGGACATTCCAATGGAAAACGATAAACTTGTAATTGCCGGACATGAATTCAATTCCCGTTTCATTCTCGGTTCCGGCAAATATTCTCTTTCTTTGATTGAAGCAGCCGTCAATCATGCCGGCGCGGAGATCATTACCTGTGCTGTCCGCCGTGCAAATACCAAAGAACAGGAGAATATTCTGGATTATATCCCAAAGGGTGTGACCCTGCTGCCGAATACTTCCGGCGCACGCAATGCAAAGGAAGCGATTCGCATTGCACGGCTTGCAAGAGAACTGGGCTGCGGCGATTTTGTCAAAATTGAGATCATGCGGGATACAAAGTATCTGCTGCCGGATAACACCGAAACGATCAAGGCAACCGAAATCCTTGCAAAAGAAGGATTCGTTGTTATGCCTTATATGTATCCGGATCTGAACGCCGCGAGAGATCTGGTCAATGCAGGCGCTGCAACCGTTATGCCGCTGGCTTCCCCGATCGGCTCCAATAAAGGGCTTGCAACCCGTGATTTCATCCAGATTTTGATTGATGAAATTGATGTCCCGATCATCGTGGATGCCGGTATCGGCAGACCCTCTCAGGCTTGTGAGGCAATGGAAATGGGCGCGGCTGCTGTGATGTCCAACACGGCGCTTGCAACTGCCGGCGATCTTCCGATGATGGCAAGTGCATTCAAAAAGGCAATTGAAGCCGGCAGACAGGCTTATCTTTCCGGTTTGGGCAGAGTGCTTGTCAGAGGTGCATCTCCCTCTGATTCGCTGACCGGATTCCTGCACGACTAAAGGAGTGAGCACAATGGAAAATCAATTTCTGATTGATTCGGATGCACTTTCCGAAGAAGCGCTGAAACGGAAGCATCAGCTTGAAAATGATCCGTCATGTCGTACCAATCATATGGAATTCATGCCGGGGCAGGAACAGATCCAGTCTGATATCTGCGAGAAAGTCATGTCTGAAGTGAATGCATTTGTGCCGGAACGTTATACGGCTGCCGATGTTCGCAGAGCGCTGCAAAAAGAGCATCTCAGCATCGAAGATTTCAAGGCACTGTTATCGCCTGCCGCAGAACCGTTCCTTGAAAAAATGGCAGAACGTGCACGCCTGGAAACGCAAAAGCACTTCGGCAACACGGTCTATCTGTTTACGCCGCTTTATATTGCAAATTATTGCGAAAACTATTGCGTTTATTGTGGTTTCAACTGCTATAACCACATTCGCCGCATGAAGCTCACACCGGAACAGATCGAACATGAAATGAAGGTGATCTCTGACAGCGGTATGGAAGAGATCCTGATCCTGACCGGTGAAAGCCGTTCCAAGAGCGATATTCATTATATTGGTGAAGCATGTAAACTCGCCCGCAAATATTTCCGGATGGTCGGTGTGGAGATCTATCCGGTCAATGTTGCGGATTATCGTTATCTTCATGAATGCGGGGTCGATTATGTGACTGTATTCCAGGAAACATATGACACCGCTAAATATGAGCAGCTTCATCTTGCCGGACATAAGCGTGTCTGGCCTTATCGGTTCGATGCGCAGGAACGTGCATTGATGGGCGGTATGCGCGGTGTTGCCGGTTCTGCGCTGCTTGGATTATCGGATTTCCGCAAAGATGCACTCGCCAGTGCGCTGCATATGTATTTCCTGCAAAGAAAATACCCGCATGCGGAGATCTCCCTGTCATGTCCGCGGCTTCGTCCGATCATCAATAACGGAAAAATCAACCCGCAGGATGTCGGAGAACGGCAGCTTTGTCAGATCCTTTGTGCATACCGCATGTTTCTGCCGTTTGCAGGAATTACGGTTTCATCCCGCGAAAGCAAGAGTTTTCGGGATGGTATCGTTAAAATTGCTGCAACCAAGATCTCTGCCGGTGTTTCTACCGGAATCGGTGACCATGAAAGCAAATATGCCGGAAAGGAGAACAGCGACGGCGGCGATGAACAATTCGAAATCAAAGACGGCAGAAGTCTGGATCAAATGTATCAGGATATGTCCGGTGAAGGCATGCAGCCTGTGCTGAACGATTATCTTTATGTCTGATATCATTTGTGTCACAAACCGGAAACTGTGCTGTGAAGATTTTCGGATCCGAATCGAAAAAATAGCAAAACAAAAACCTTCTGCGATCATTTTGCGCGAAAAAGACCTGTCAGAAGGGGAGTATCTGAACCTCGCAGCCGATATCATGGATATCTGCCGCAGCTATCAGATCCCGTGCATTCTGCATACATTCATCAATGCTGCCATGCAACTGCATGCTGAACATCTGCATCTGCCGCTGCATCTTCTGCAAAATATGCCAAAATCTGAACAAAGGCATTTTACCGCGCTCGGTGCGTCATGCCATTCGGATGCGGATGCCAGAGATGCAGCAGCATGCGGTGCAACCTATTTGATCGCAGGTCACATTTACGATACAGATTGCAAGAAAGGACTTGCCGGGCGCGGAATCCCGTTTCTCCAAAGCATCTGCAAGCAGACAGAACTTCCTGTTTATGCAATCGGCGGCATTTCGCAGAAAAATGTGCGGGATGTGATGCAGGCTGGTGCATCCGGTTTTTGTATCATGAGCCAGTTGATGCAATGCGATGATGTAGAATCGGTATTTTACGGAATCAGAAAGGAATTGGCGAATGAGTCGTATGGATCGTGAAAAACTGCTGCTCTATGCAATTACGGATCGCAAATGCATCGGAGCCCGTGATTTTGACAAGGCAATTGAAGACGCTCTGCGCGGCGGTGCAGGTATCATCCAGCTTCGTGAAAAAGGAATGGATGAAGATGCACTTGTCGCTGAAGCCATCCGGATCCGGGCGCTGTGTGATCGGTATCATGCGCTTTTGATTATCAATGACAATTACCATGCTGCGATCCGTGCCGGCGCAGACGGCGTTCATGTCGGCATTGAAGATACACAGGTTGCAGAAATCCGCAAAAACGCACCGGATGGTTTTATCATCGGCGCAACTGCCAAAACGGTCGAACAGGCACAACGTGCGCAGGCAGAAGGCGCAGATTATCTGGGTGTTGGCGCAGTGTTTCCGTCGCCGACAAAAACAAATGCCATTCGCATCACGCCGGATGACTTTCGAACCATCGCACAAAGTGTACAGATCCCTGCTGTAGCAATCGGCGGAATCAATCGGACAAATATCCGGCAATTGCAAAACATTCATGCGGCTGGTGCGGCTTTGGTATCAGCGATTTTTGCAGCAGATGATATTGCTTCTGAGACCGCTGCAATCAAACAGATCTGTCAGGTTGTTTTTAACTGATATAATGTTTAACAAAATATGATTGATGACTCGCTGTCAGACAGACAGCGGGTTTTCTTTTATCGGGTAAAGCATCCTCAAATTTTCTGGTAACGTTTGATTCGACAAAATTCGACAATTTGAAGATTTTTTTCAAATCTTCTTTGATTTTGAATTGACATTCCTCTTTTTATTTGATATAATATAATAAAAATATGGAGGCGATCTCATGGAGGATAAAAAACTGCTAGTGTTAGTCGCAAAATCGCATCTTTCAAATCGTATCAAATCCGGTTTGATTGCACGCGGCGACGAAGTGATTCTTTGCAAACAAACTGCAGAGGAAGTACATGCGAAAATCATTGAATTAAAGCCGGATATCGCTGTGATAACCGAGAATCTGGTCGGACTGCGTTCGGAACCGATCAACGTGATTGGGTTCAATATCGGCTGGGATGATGCAACGCCTGAAGAATTTGCAAAAAAGGTTCATTGGGTATACACACATTCATAACGAGAAAGAAACGTCCCTGCAACAAGGGACGTTTCTTATATATAGACTGGTACAGCCCATTGTGTTTAGATGTGCTATAATATGACTTCCGGTTCATCATTGGCAGCTTAGACCCTTTCTTACGTTTTCGCCTCGCCAATTGCACCAAATATGGATTAGATGCAATACAAGAAGAAAAATAAGAATAATTGCCGCCAGTGCAAAAAACACCGGCGGCTGTTGTTTTAGTATTTTCTCTTGTGTCCTTCAACTAATTGGTTCATAACAGCTTTCTTTTTCTCCAGCGATTCA
>DMBA01000374.1:0-7860 GCA_003446315.1 Ruminococcus sp.
TCGCAGGCACATGATTTTGTAACGGCGTTTCCCGATGGCTATGATACCATGATCGAGCAGGGCGGCTCGAATGTATCGGGCGGACAGAAGCAGCGGCTTTGTATTGCCCGCGCCCTTTTGAAGAAGCCGAAGATCCTGATTCTGGATGATTCCACCAGTGCAGTCGATACCAAAACAGATGCGTTCATCCGCGCCGGATTCAAGAAGTTCATTCCGGATACGACCAAGATCATCATTGCGCAGCGGATCGCCTCTGTACAGGATGCAGACATGATCCTTGTGCTGGATCATGGCACGATTGCTGCGACCGGCACGCACGAAGAACTGATGAAAACCAGCCCGATCTACCGGGAAGTATACGAACAGCAAACACATGGGGGTGATGGAGATGCCGCGTAATACAAAAGGATTCGGAGCACCGCGCAAACCGGGCGAGGCAATGCAGTCCCTCAAACGGATCATCAAAATGCTGCGGGAATTTTATCCGGTGCTGTTTCCGGTCACGATCATCTGCATTTTGTTCTCATCGGCAACATCCTCGATTCCGGCAGTCTTCATGCAGAAGGTCATTGCAGATATCCAGACATTCTCGGAAACCGGTGACTGGGAAGCAGCGAAAGCGGTCATTCTGCCGAAGGTCTATGTGCTGATTACACTGTATGTGATCTCGATTTGCGCCATGACGCTTTATCAGCAGCTCGTTGCGATCATGGGGCAGGGCTTCCTGAACAAGATGCGCTGTGCGATGTTTGACGGCATGCAGAATCTGCCGATCCGTTATTTTGACACACACCAGCACGGCGACATCATGAGCCATTATACGAATGATATTGATGCACTGCGGCAGCTTCTTTCGCAGGCACTCCCCTCTTTTGTGCAGGCAGGCTCCATTGTTGTATTTGTCTTCTGCATCATGGTATATTACAGCGTATGGCTGCTGCTGATCGTGCTGCTGGGTGTTGCAGCAATGATGTTTGTCTCCAAGACCATCGGCGGCGGTTCTGCGAAATATTTTATCCGGCAGCAGGAAGCGGTCGGTAAAACAGAGGGCTTTGTGCAGGAAATGATGACCGGACAGAAAGTCGTGCAGGTATTCTGCCATGAGGAGCAGAGCCAGAAGGATTTTGACGAGATCAATGATGCGCTTTACGAAGATATGTACCGTGCACATGCATATGCAAATGCGCTTGCACCGATCATTCTGAACATCGGCAATGTGCTGTATGTCGTGATTGCAGCGATCGGCGGTGCACTGGTGCTCAGCGGCGTACCGAATCTGTCGCTTTCGGGTCTTGCGCTGGGCGTGGATATCCTCGTACCGTTCCTGAATATGACGAAGCAGTTCACCGGCAATCTGAATCAGGTGACGCAGCAGATCAACGCAATCGTGATGGCAGTTGCAGGTGCAGAGCGTATCTTTGCGCTGATGGATGAGCAGCCGGAACCGGATGACGGCTATGTCACGATGGTCAACGCGACCGAAGATGCAGACGGGAATATCACCGAAGCAAACGAGATCACGCACCGCTGGGCATGGAAGCACCCGCACAGCGCAGACGGCAGCATCACCTATACGCCTTTGCGGGGTGAAGTCACGCTGAATGAAGTGGATTTTGCATATGAGGAAGGCAAGCCGGTGCTGCATGATATCACGATATTTGCAAAGCCGGGACAAAAAATCGCATTTGTAGGCGCAACAGGCGCAGGCAAAACCACCATCACGAATCTGATTAACCGTTTTTATGACATTGCAGACGGAAAGATCCGGTATGACGGCATCAACATCAACAAGATCCGGAAATCAGACCTGCGGCGGTCGCTTGGCATCGTATTGCAGGAAACGAATCTGTTCACCGGCACTGTCATGGATAATATCCGATACGGCAGACTGGATGCAACCGATGAGCAGTGCATTTCGGCAGCAAAGCTGGCAGGTGCAGATGATTTCATCACGCGCTTACCGGAAGGCTACAACACTATGCTGACCGGAAACGGCGCAAATCTCTCGCAGGGACAGCGTCAGCTCATAGCGATTGCGCGTGCAGCAGTAGCAGATCCGCCTGTCATGATTCTGGACGAAGCAACATCGTCTATTGATACGCGCACAGAAGCGATCGTTTCACGCGGCATGGATGCGCTGATGAAGGGCAGAACGGTCTTTGTGATTGCGCACCGTTTATCGACCGTCCGCAACTCGGATGTGATTATGGTGCTTGACCACGGCAGGATCATAGAGCGCGGCACACATGATGCGCTGCTCGAGAAGAAAGGCACTTATTATCAGCTTTATACCGGCGCATTTGAACTGGATTAAGCGCGGAGCCCGCGCGGGCATTGATCTAAAGTTTACCGGATTGCAAATATAATCGCAGTCAAGTGTTCTTGCGTGAAACCATGCTTATGAACAAGTCGAAATACTCGCGTGTTCGTGTGTGGTTTCAATGAGAATCAAAACGCCCTTAATATAAAGACAATCCAAATCAATACAAGAGCAGTAAAAAAATGATTACGGGGGAAGCAGCCTTTTTGAAAAGGTCACTTCCCCCGCTTTTGCACGCAAATGCGTTTTTCTTTCAATTGACTTGATACAAGAACACTTGACTTTGGCGCTATATGCCATCCGGCAGACTTTAGATCATTTGCAGCGCGGCTTCCGCGCCCGGCGGACTTTAGATCATTTGCAGCGCGGCTTCCGCGCCCCGCGGGGGCTCCCCGCCGCCGCCGAGGTTCAGAGCACGATCAAGAATGCCGGTACATGCAGCAAGCGTCACGCCGTAATTGGTAAACGGCACACCGCAGGCAAGTGCCGTGCGCATACGCCATTGCAATTCCCGTTCCGTGCGCATACAGCCGCCGCAATGGATCACAAGATCATATTGTTCCAGATCAGTCGGGAAAGAACCGCCGGAAGCATAAGAAAGCGCAAATTGTCTGCCGGTAAACTTCCCGATTGCCTTCGGCAGCTTGACCGTCCCGATATCATTGCACTGCCGATGATGCGTACATCCCTCTGCAATGAGGATATGCGCACCGTCGGGCAGCTTTTTGAGCGCACGCACGCCGTCAACCGCCGTTTTGAGAAAGCCTTTATACCGCGCCATCAGGA
This sequence comes from Ruminococcus sp., assembly GCA_003446315.1. Taxonomy (GTDB): domain Bacteria; phylum Bacillota; class Clostridia; order Oscillospirales; family Ruminococcaceae; genus Firm-04. Next base: position 3,107 of record DMBA01000374.1, read on the forward strand.
TGGAGAAGGATGTCAGCGGAACATCCTGCGGCACAATGCCGGCAACCGCAGCAAACGCCTGACTGTCCGTGACCACCATGCGGGGCGGTGTTTTGAGGGATTGCAGCAGCCCTGCGAGCTGTTCGGGCTGCACGACCAACGCAGAAGCATGCGCATCCAGAATTTCCCGCAGCGTCTGCTGCTGGGGAAGAATCAATCTGCCTTTTGGCGCAGATTCGTCAATCGGCGTAACCAGCACGACGAGATCGTGTTCCGCGATGAGATCCCGAATGATAAAGCGTTCCGGCGCATCCTGACGGGCAAGTTTGCCGAGTGCCTCTTTCAGTTCATGGATTCCTTTACCGGTCTTCGCACTGACGAGCAGCGCATGCTCCGGCAGTTGACCGGGCAGCTCCTGCAATTTATCGCATTGACTCAATGCAAGCAGATACGGGATTTTCTGTTCCTCAAACAATCGGATCAGCGATTGTTCCGTATCAGAAAGCGGCTTTGCGGCATCGGCAACGAGCACCGCAAGATCCGTGCGATAGAGTTCCCGTTTTGTTTTTTCGATGCGCTGTGCACCGAGCAGCGCGTCATCATCGTCATAGCCGGCAGTATCGGTAATGAGGACAGCGCCCAGCGGGAGCAGCTCCATACTTTTGCTGACGGCATCGGTCGTTGTACCGGCGACATCGGAAACGATCGACACATCCTGACCGGTCAGCGCATTGACCAGACTGGATTTTCCTGCATTCCGCGCACCGAAGAATCCGATGTGGATTCGTTCGGACGCAGGCACCTGTTCAAGACTCATAAAAAAACTCCTGTCTACAGTTCATCCCGACGGAAAACCGCCGGGATGCTGTTATTTTTAATTCAGTTCACGAATCATCATTGCGAGATATTTCAGGATCGTTGTTGCATCAGAGGAACTAAGCCCGCCGGTACCGTCAACATCCGCATTCTGCTGACCGTCTTCTGTGACGACCGCCGTTGAATCCTCAGCGAGCATTCTGCACAGCAGCACAACGTCATCGACAGCCACTTCGCCGTCACAATTGACATCACCGGGCATCCGTTTGGTCGGAACGGGTTTTGTAGTAGTCGTGGTGGTGAGGGAGACAGACGAAGTCGTGGTCGTGGTTGTGGAAGTAGTGGTTGCAGTCGTAGTCGTCGTTGTGGAAGGCTGCGGTTTTACGCCGCCGTAGTAATCGCTGAGCGACTGCCCGTTGACACCGATCGGATACTGGTGGTCAAGGCTGATGAACACGCCGTCCTCATCCTGCCAGAGTGCCGGCTCCACGAATGCATATTTCTCATCATCCCAACTCTGGAAGTTATTATACATCAAGCCGCCGGTATCGGACGAATTCTCATTGAAGCACCAGAAGGTGTGATGGATATGCATGTCGATCATATAATCGCGGAGAATGGTAAGCCACTGGGTATTGGCACCGGAAGGGTCATTCTTTTTATCAATGAAGCCGCCCCACTCGCCCATCAGCAGCGGCGCAATGTTATTCTCGACCAGATATGCCCATGTATCGCGCCAATATTCATCCAGCAGCGATTCTCTGTCAAACTCATACGAAGTCCAGTTCGGCTTTGTACCTTCAAGGTGGAACCAATCCTGTTCATAAACGAAGGGGCCGTAATCATGCGGCGAATACACAAGCTGACTCTGATGCTCGCCCAGATCGACCGGATAATCCTTCACGCCGCGGAAGTTTGCCCCCCACCATGCGCCGTAATAAGGGCTCCACGGATAGCGGGTATAGTCAACGGAATGGGAATTCCAGTCCTCGCCTTCCTCAAATTTCGGATAAACCTCAATGCCCTCGACCATAATGAGCAGATTGGGATTCTGGTCAAGGCAGGCTTTCGCACCGCGTTCCGCAGCATAGCGCCAGTTATTGTCATCCTTGGAGCCGTCCCACTTTGCAAAGATGCCGTCATCCGTTTTACCGTGCGGCTCATTTTTCAGGTCAATGGCGATGACCGTATCATCATCCTTATAATACTCACTGAACCATGAAAGAGCCGTCAGCCAGTCGTCCATACTGTAGTTGCTGTCATACCACAGCGCGTAGTTATGACCGGCAGCATTTGTCGTTGCACAGTGAACGTCCATCATGATCTTGATGCCTTTTTCCTTGCACCATTTCACGACCTGATTCCAGATGTCAAAGCTGTACATCGGCGTACCGCCCACAACGCCCTCAATGGTCAGCTCCGGATTCTCATACTGATTGAGCTTGATGAGCTTATCCGGCGCGCGTTTTTTCCATTGGAGCAAAATCTCCGTGGACATCGGAACACGGAGCAGATTGAAGCCGTGATCGGCGATCAGATCGAGACAGTGGTTGACATTTGCCGACCACGCGCCGTCAAAGATCTGTGAACCGACATTATAGCCGAACCAGTTGACACCGGTCATCCAGACCTCGTTGCCGTTCATATCAACGATTTTTCCGTTTTCGACATGCAGCCAGTCATCATGGCAGTCATCCAGTGCGACCGCAGAAGGCGACACCGGAAGCATCCCCATATTCAGGGCAAGCATGGCGGCAGTTGTCATGACCGCAACTGCCTTTTTCATGATTCTCATAACAAAACCCCCTCTTTGCTTGAAAAACGAATTACCGGCAGCCTTGCCGGATGATACCGGATTCAATAGCTGAACTGTCTTGCACGCCGATAGCGAATAAAGCACAAAACGGTCAGCACAAGCATCACGACAGTGAGCACCGCACAGACAAGAAAGCCGGGGATCACGAATTTGAACCGGCTGAAATCGCATCTACGGATGACATACTGTGTCACGCAGTCCGTATCAAAGCCCTCTCCGTACCATTCCTGAAAGATATCGCGCAGATCATCGCGCATTTCAACGACTTTTCCGGTGATCTCAAGGGTCGTGGAAGGCTGTACAGCGCCGGAGAGATCGACATCGTCATCTGATTTGGCATTGTCATAGGCTTCTCCGACCGCCTCATAGAAAGCCGTGCATTCTGCTTCCAGTTTATTGAGTGTGCTGCACTCATCTGCATTGGCAGTCTCATAGATCACATAGGAACCGTTATACATATAGCATGCATAATACTGACTTGTCACGCGCTTGGAAGTCGGGATACCGAATATTGTATTTGTTTCTTCGAGTTCAGCGATGCTGCCGTCACAGTCATCAATCACGCCCTGCACCAGCGCACCGCTTTGCAGGTCATTTGTACTGAGCGTGCTGTAATCGAGCACATCTCCGTCTTTATATTTCACATATGACGGAATCTCGGTAAAGAGCCCGACTGCAATGACTGCAAACAGCAAAGCCAGCGCGGCACAGATCTTCACTTTATTCATATTCCGAACCTTTCCTTTTCATCATACTGCGTGAGCGAACGCAGCAAACGATTGTCATTCTTTCATAGAAGACACGCGCAGACGATTCAGCGCACGCTGCAATTTCATTTCAGCAAACTGCAAATCCTGCGCATTTTTGCTGTTTTCTTTCCGGCGAAGGGCATCTTCCTCGGAGCGTTTTGCCCAGTCGATGTCGATATCCTCAGCCCATTCCACAGCATTTGCGAGAATTGCTGTCCGGTCAGGCGAAACCTTCACCGCGCCGCCGGAGAGTGCAGCGATGCGTTCTGTTCCATCCGGCAGTGTAATTTTGATCGGGCCGGAAGGGAGCGCTGCCACATATTTTTCGTGCTTTGCGAGGATACCGACATCACCTTCGGTTGTCCGCACCACAACGCGCTGCACTTCGCCGTCAAAGAAGACCTTTTCCGGCGTAATGATCTGCATCGGAAAAACGCTCACTCAGCATCCTCCTCCAGTGATTTTGCCTTTTCGAGCACATCGTCGATGGTTCCGGCAAAGAGGAATGCCGATTCCGGAATATCGTCATGCTCACCGTCAATGATCTCACGGAAGCCGCGGATCGTTTCAGCGATCGGGACATATTTGCCCTGCATACCGGTAAACTGTTCCGCAACGGAAAACGGCTGACTGAGGAAGCGCTGCACCTTTCTTGCTCTGCTGACGGTCAGTTTATCCTCATCGGAAAGCTCATCCATACCCATAATGGCGATGATATCCTGAAGCTCGTTATAGCGCTGCAAAATGGTCTGCACCTGACGCGCAACGCGGTAATGCTCCTGTCCGACGATTTCCGGCGAGAGAATACGGGAATTACTTTCCAGCGGATCGACAGCCGGATAGATACCGAGCGAAGCGATCTGACGGGAAAGAACGGTGGTCGCATCGAGGTGTGCGAAGGTGGTTGCCGGAGCCGGGTCAGTCAGGTCATCCGCAGGAACATAAACAGCCTGCACGGAAGTGATGGAACCTTTTCCGGTGGAAGTGATACGCTCCTGCAAAGCGCCCATTTCGGTTGCGAGCGTCGGCTGATAGCCAACGGCGGAAGGCATTCTGCCGAGCAGTGCCGAAACCTCAGAGCCTGCCTGCGTAAAGCGGAAAATATTGTCAATAAACAGCAGAACGTCCTGCCCTTCGGTATCGCGGAAATACTCCGCCATCGTCAGACCGGAAAGCGCCACACGCATTCTTGCGCCGGGCGGTTCATTCATCTGACCATAGACAAGGCAGGTTTTTTCGAGCACGCCGCTGTCCTTCATTTCGTGATAGAGGTCATTGCCCTCACGGGTACGCTCACCGACACCGGTAAAGACAGAGATACCGCCGTGCTGGTTTGCGACATTGTTAATCAGCTCCTGAATGAGAACGGTCTTACCGACACCGGCACCGCCGAA
>DMBA01000374.1:7916-10277 GCA_003446315.1 Ruminococcus sp.
CCGAACAGACCGATCTTACCGCCTTTGAGGTAAGGCGCGATCAGGTCGATGACCTTGATACCGGTTTCGAGGACTTCGCTGCTTGCAGCCTGTTCTTCATAGGAAGGGGCATCGCGGTGGATGGGCCAGCGTTCCTTTGTTTTGGGAGCCGGCTGTTCATCGACAGGCTCACCGAGCAGATTGAAGACTCTGCCGAGTGTTTCTCTGCCGACGGGCACACAGATCGGGCTGCCGGTATCTATGGCATCCAGACCGCGCACCAGACCGTCCGTGCTGCTCATAGCGATGCAGCGGACGATATCATCTCCGATATGCTGTGCGACTTCCAGCACGAGTTTCTGCCCGTTATTGTTGCATTCGATCGCATTGAGCAATCTGGGCAGTTCATGCTTCTGAAAGCGCACATCAACGACTGCACCGATGATCTGAACGATCTTACCGGTGCCGCCGCGTTTTGCTTCTTCATTTGCCATTGTTAAGGCTCACTTTCTGTATAAACATTAATTTTGCGCATTTGCGCCGGAAACGATCTCCGTCAGTTCCTGTGTAATAGAAGCCTGACGGGCGCGGTTATATTTCAGCGAGAGATCGTCGATCATTTCCTGTGCATTATCGGTCGCATTCTCCATTGCCATTCGTCTGGCAGCCTGTTCGGAAGCATAGGTATCCACGATGGTACAATAGAGGATACCGGCGAGATACTGCGGAATGAGGGAATTGAACACCGCTTCGGGACTGGGTTCATACTCCGTCAGGCTCTGCACACCGGGATTCCGTTCGAGATTGGGCACAGGGATGACCTGCATCTGTCTGGCTTCCTGCGTCAGCGGGGAGACCATATTGGTAAAGAAGACCTCGACCAGCGCAAGATGCCCCTGATCGAACAGCCCGACAATATGGTTTGCCATATGCAGGGCGGTATAGGTCGTCACGGTTTCGCCGACATTATCGAACGTACCGAGAATGCGGTATTTTGTTTTTGCAAAATGCTCCGATGCTTTTTTTCCGACGGTCATGAGCACGACTTCGCGTCCGTCCTGTTCGAGTTCAGCGATGCGTTTTTCGGTGAGCCGGAAGACATTGAGATTAAATCCGCCGGCAAGACCGCGGTCGCCCGCCATCACGATGAGCAGCGCCGCGCCTTTTTCGCGCAGCTCGGTATAGACAGAGTGAAACCCGACGGCTTCGGAAGCGACCTCACTCATTGTCTGATAGAGCAGATTGAAGAAGGGAACGGCTTGTTCTGCGCGTTCCTTGGCTTTCCGGAGCTTGGAAGACGAAACCAGTTCCATTGCCTTTGTGATCTGCATGGTGCTCTCGACGCTCTTGATCCGGCGTTTAATGGCTTTCATATTGGAAGCAGCCAAAGCTCACACCCCCCGGTCAGACAAAGTGCTTAACGAAATCAGCAATTGCGTTTTTCAGTTCCGCAGCGGTATCCGGTTCCAGTTTACCGGTATCTGCAATTGTGCTGATGATATCGCTGTGTGTTTCATTCATTTCCTGAAGCAGCGCTTCCTCAAACTCTGCAATGCGGCTGACCGGCACATCTTTGAGCATGTTATTGGTAACAGCATAGAGGATGACGACCTGATCGGGCGCAGAAAGCGGGCTGTTTTTATCCTGTTTGAGCACTTCCACAACGCGCTCGCCCTTTGCAAGACGCTCTTTTGTATCCTTATCGAGATCGGAGCCGAACTGCGAGAACGCCTGCAATTCACGATACTGCGAATAGGTCAGTTTGAGCGAACCGGAAACCTTTTTCATTGCCGGAATCTGCGCCGCAGAACCGACACGGGAAACAGAGATACCGGGGTTCACGGCAGGACGCACACCGGCATTGAACAGATCCGTTTCAAGGAAGATCTGACCGTCCGTAATAGAAATGACGTTTGTCGGGATATATGCAGAAACATCGCCCGCCTGTGTTTCGATGATCGGCAGTGCGGTCAGAGAGCCGCCGCCGTAGTGTTCATTGAGGCAGCATGCGCGTTCCAGCAAACGGGAATGCAGATAGAACACATCACCCGGATATGCTTCACGTCCCGGCGGACGCTTGAGCAGCAGCGAAAGGGTTCTGTAAGCGACTGCATGCTTGGAGAGATCATCATAAACGATGAGCACATCCTTGCCCTGATCGGTGAAATACTCACCCATTGTGCAGCCGGAATAGGGCGCAATATATTGCAGCGGGGCAAGCTCGGAAGCGGTCGCGGAGACAACGATCGTATAGGGCATTGCCTCTGCTTTTGTCAGTGTTTCCACGACATTTGCGACAGTCGAACGCTTCTGACCGATCGCCACATAAATGCAGATGACATTCTTGCCCTTCTGATTCATGATGGTATCGAGTGCGATGGT
>DMBA01000348.1:0-203 GCA_003446315.1 Ruminococcus sp.
CGGTTTATTCAAATCATGCGCACGCGAAAATCGGGCTGGCAGCGTTCCTTTTCGTTGCATTAAGCAAACGAAACCGGATTTTATGCTTTTTTTGCCGCTTAAAAAAGCAATAATTAACAATCTTTTGCGGAAGTGTTCCCGACGGATCTAAAATGAGCGATCTGCACGCAGCAGCTTCGGGAAAGCACGGCGAAGCCGAAATA
>DMBA01000348.1:280-5916 GCA_003446315.1 Ruminococcus sp.
AGTTTCGCTGCGTCAGCTTGCTGCCGTCAGACACTTTCCTGAACCATAAAAAACCCGCGCAGATTTATGACTGTCTGCGCGGGTTTTCTCATTCTTATTTCATAAGCTGCGGCGGTTCAAAGACGTTTGCGGTATTGACCGGGCGTTCTGCCGGTCACCTTCTGGAATTGCCGCAGAAAATAGTTATAATCCTCATAGCTGCATTCATATGCGATCGCTGAGATACTCATGACCGTTGTGGAAAGCAGATGAACGGCGCGTGAAATGCGTGCACTGATCGCATCCTGATGAAAGCTGATCCCGAAACAGTCTTTGTAGATCTGCCGGAAATAACCGGTGCTGAATGCATATTCACGGCAGACCGTATCAGCCGTCAGATTCAAGGTATCATAGAGCTTGTTCCGGATCGCAAATAGTGTGGCTGCATGCGGCTGTGCTCTTTTCGCGGAAAGCGCGGTCGTCTGACGCTCAAGCTGTGTGTGAATGCGTGTCAGGAATGCTTTCGAATTTTCACCCGGCTGGGATGCCGCAGATGTGCAGATGACGGATTCCATGCCGTATGTCCGGAGCAGATCGGTTTCGTGCAGCACACAGGAAAGCAGCTTCTCCCCGAACATCGCACATTCCGCTTCACTTTCGCAGGGGAATCCCGCACAGACAAACACCTGATGGTCGATGCGGCAGCAAATGCTGTTCTGCGCTCCGACGGCACGGATGACTTCTGTGATCTGCTGGAGATATTCGGTTTGTTCAGACTGCGTGTATGACTGAAAAACACCGGTTTTCAGTGCAACGGCATAGATCGGGTCGCCGGATTCTGCCATGCGGACAGAGATCGCTTTTTCTGCGCCGGATCGGTTATACAGACCCGTTAATGCATCATGCTGCTCCGAAAGATTCTGACATTGCAGCAAATACCGGATATCATTTTTCATGCAAAGAAATGCAAGACCGATCGAAATGGATTTCATCCAGTTGCGGAATACGTCATCATATGTATCCGGATTGTGATATTCCAGCACATAATATCCAAAAAAGTGATCTTCAAAGAACAGCGGCAGATAATAATGCACGGCTGTTGCGGGGGAACGGGCATACAGCGCCCGGAAATCATAACGGTCACAGACGATCGCAGGCTGGTCGCTGTTCCACGGCATCACGCTGCGGCAGGTCAGCAGACCGGTCGGCTCTTTGGCGTTTGTATCATACCAGTTTTCGAACAGGCAGAGGAACATATTCTGCACCCAGCGCACCCAATATTGATGCTTGCCGAGCACCTGAATGAATTCATCCAGATTGCTGCAAAGCGTGAGCTGCTGCTCCATTGTGCCGAGCACATTCCATTTTGCATATTGCTCTTTGGTGCGCATATCATCCAGCTCTGCATTCAGTTGATCCGCATCGGTGCCGCAGTTGCAGCTATTGCCGTAGATCCATGTACCCTTGGGCGGATAAAAGACAGGCGGCTCTTTGTTTTCTGCCAGTGCATTGACAATGCGGACAGAATAAGTGCCCAGTTCAAATCTTCCGCGGTGGAAGGTGCTGAGCAGCGGGGAATGATAAATGCGCTCCCGAATGTATTCATAACCGGTGACAACGACATCATTCGGTACGCGGATGCCGCCTTGCAGAAATGCATCCAGCAATCCGAATGCCATATAATCATTGGCACAGGCAATGGCTTCCGGCAGGGGCAGCTCTCCGTTGATATATTGTTTTGCAAGTTCTTCGCCGGAATTGAACCAGAAGTTGCCGTAATGCACTCTGGCAGGATCAAATGCGATGCCGTGCGATTCCAGCGCTGCACGGTAGCCGTTGACCCGGCGCTCTGAGGCTTCGTTTCCCTGAAAACCGGTCAGAATGTCGATCTTGGTCAGATGATGCCGGTCCAGCAGGTGCAGGATAATCTGCATCATATCATCGGTATCATCGGTATCAATAAAGCGCACATTCGGAAAATCCAGCGCTTTGACATAAATACCGATTGCCACGATGGGAATATCCTGCCGCTGTGCAAGCAGATCCCGCACGATTTTACGCAGTTTTTCGTTGATGAAGGATTCTTCGATCAGGATCAGACCGCAGAGCTGCGGCGAAAACATCAGCCGATAGATATCATTCTCCAGTGCGAGTGCGTCCGAGAAATCGTATGAATTGTATAAATTGGACAGGACAACAACTTTTTTACCCGATTCCTGCGCTGCGGAGATAATACCGGTAGCGATCTGTCTCTGTTCAATACTATTGACTTCGGCTGCAATGACACCGATGACATTTTTCTCTGTTTCTGCCATAATTATCCCCCCAGTGTTTATATTATAATCGACATATCACGATTTGTCAAGCATATAATCTTTATTTTATCCATTTAATCTGTACTTTTTGTATTGACAAAAAGGAAAGAGCAGCTTCGTTGCCAACGAAGTTGCTCTTTTTCTTACGAATTTACTGCATTTGTGATAAATTTGCAATGCTCAGGCGCTTTCAGCCAGATTTGTATAAAATGACTCCAGTTCCTGCCTGCATTCCAGAAAGACACCGCCGAGAACCGGATCAAACTGTGTGCCGAGGGCATCTGCAATGATGGTGAAGGCACGGTCATAGCTGTATGCTTCTTTATAGCAGCGCTCACTGACCAATGCATCAAATACATCCGCAAGCGCCATGATCCGCGCTTCTGTCGGGATGGCTTCTCCGCTGCGCTGTTCCGGATAACCGGTGCCGTCCCAGCGCTCATGATGGAAATGCGCAATATTGACCGCAATGCGGACAAATGCTTCATTATCGACTTCATGCAGCACTTTTTTCAGGATCACGGCACCCATTGCGGCGTGCTGCTTCATTTGCTCATATTCGGCATCCGTGAATTTGCCGGGTTTGCGCAGGATCACATCATCAACGGCGATCTTGCCGATATCATGCATCGGCGCTGCTTTCGTGACATCGTGCAGAAAGGCTTTGGAAAGCCCCAGCGACTGCGGCAGATCCGAATGCGCCAGCAGCTTTCTGGCAAAGATCCGGACGACCTGACTGGTGCGGTTGATATGCCCGCCGGTACTGTTATCGCGGCTTTCAATAACACTTGCCATGCCGGTGATGATGGAATTCTGTACCTTTCGGATATGTTCGGTCTTTTCCTCGACCTCGTTTTGCAGGCGTGTGTTATATTCATTCAGCAGCTTGACGTATTTTTGCTGTTCGGTCTCGTCATCCAGCAGCAAACCGAATCCGACGGTCTTCCCTTTGTGCCTGATCTCGGTCAGTCTGCGTTCATATGCGCCGCCGTTCAGCTCAAAATAGGTCGTGGTGGCGGTGAATATTGTATATAACCGATCCGGAATGCGCTGGTTCAGCCGGAGTTTCTGCAATTCCGGAAACAGTTTCTTTGCGTGGCTGTTCGCATCCAGATAGCCATATTGATGATCCGTAATGATATAAGGATTCACCATTTGATTGAAGACCCATTCATGACCGGAATCCGTAACGCCGAAGAAGCCGTCTGTGAGCATGCTGATGACAATGGAGAGCAGGGAGAGCGAGGTCAGCAGCGGGGTCAGCTCGATCTGGATGGCCTGCACGAACTGGAGCACCAATGCAACGATAATGATGAACTGTCCGCCGGCGAGTTTTGCCAGATTCATCCGTTCGGAGCGCAGTTTATTCAGGAACATCAAAACAACAGTATAGATCAGTCCGCAGGTGAGCAGGACGATCAGGGCGCTGCTGCGGGCGGAGAATAATGCGGATTGTTCGCCCTGTACTGTGAAAATATGGAGCGTTTCATGCCGGATAAAATAATGATGGCCAAGGAAAAATTCCCGCAGTGTGTCGCTCCACTGGATCCCGACGACTGCACATTCAAACACACCCCATGCATAAAGCAGGATCTTTGAGGCGTGCAGCCGGAGATAAGAGATCAGGAAAGAAATGAAAAAATAATAAAACAGCGCATCTCCGACGCATTGGAATTTCAGTGTCATTTCCGCGACTGCTTCAGTATCTGCGAGGGTTCTGAGAAAGGCACCGCTGTTCATGACAAAGCAGCCGACGCTGGCAAGCGTCAGCCGGACAGAGCTTTCACTTTGCTGCCGGTTTCGGATCATTGCGAAAATGCCTGCCAGCGGAATAATCATGGCAAGCAATTCCAGAATCCGGATCACCATTTGACTGTCACACCCCCTTGTTTTCTGGATCGCCAGATGCTTTATCTTCTATTATATAATAATTGTTGCAGAAAATCAAGTCCGAATGACAGGTTTCTTGACAATCTGCCGGTGCTGTGCTATAATGATAGCAATATTTATGAAGGGGGCGGCAGTATGACGACCTACGAAATGCAGCAGGAGATCATCCGGCTGAAAAAGGAGAAGAATATTTGCATATTGGTGCATGCCTATCAGACACATGATATCTGGGATGTGGCGGATTATATCGGAGATTCCTTCGGACTGACGCAGCAGGCTGCAAAATCAGATGCAGATACAATTATTATGTGCGGTGTGCGCTTTATGGCGGAGACTGTGAAAATGCTGATGCCGGAAAAGCGCGTGCTGCTTTCCAATCCGGATGCGGGCTGCCCGATGGCAGAACAGATGGATAAAGAGATGATCCTGCAGGTGAAGGAAACCATGCCGGATTATAAAGTCGTGGCATATATCAACACAACGGCTGAACTGAAAACCGTTTGCGATGTTTGTGTGACTTCGTCTTCTGCCATGAAGATCATCAAAGCGCTGCCTTATGACAAGATCCTGTTCATTCCGGACTGCAATCTCGGCGACTGGGTCAAGCGGCAGGTGCCGGAAAAACAGATCGCGCTGCTCCACGGCGGATGTCCCACGCATGCACGCATGACTGTTCAGGATGTACAGGCAGCAAAAGCGGCACATCCGGATGCGCTGCTGCTCGTTCATCCGGAATGTCAGCCGGCGGTCACGGAGCTTGCGGATTATGCAGGCAGCACGACCGGAATTATGGCATATGCGGAGAAAAGCAGTGCAAAGGAATTCATTATCGGCACAGAGAACAGCATTGTGCAGCATTTGCAGTATAGCTGCCCGGATAAGCGGTTCTATCCGCTTTCCAAGGACTGCGTCTGCCATAATATGAAGCTGACGACGCTCGGCGATGTCTATGACTGCGTTTCCGGCAAAGGCGGCGCGGAGATCGAAATGAGCGCAGACCTGATCCGGGATGCACGCAAATGCATCGACGAAATGCTTGCATACGGCGGCTGATTGTCAGACCGGAAAGCACTGCAATATCCTGTGAGAAATATAAAAAGCCACGGTGTTTCTGATCGGTCGGATCGGAAGTGCCGCGGCTTTTTGCATATAAAAAGACAGTTTATCACGCTGGTGTATCAACCTCTTAATGACAGCTTGCAGAGACAGTCCGCCGGCATCTCCTAAACAATGCCAACAACTTAAGCAAAAGCGGCGAAGCCTAAATAAAAGTTTTGGTCGAGCTTTTTCAAAAGCTCGCGGAGTCCAGAGGCAGAGCCTCTGGTCGCTCACCGCAGTGAGCGAAATACCCCGCATGCAAGGAGCTCCGCAGGGGTGAATCCGAGAAAACGATCCAGTGGATCGTTTTCCGGAGAGGGGCACCCTGCGATAGAGGGTGCCCCTAAGTGAATT
>DMBA01000282.1 GCA_003446315.1 Ruminococcus sp.
AAGAGATGCCGTGGTTTATTTCGAGAGCATCGGAAAATGCTACTATACATCGTATCTGAACAGCGGAAAGGGTCTGTTGTTCGATAATATGAATTTCAATGCGACCCATAAGGTTTGCGTATTCTGCCCGAAGGAGAACTGAGATGATGAAAAAGAATTTTGCCTTGCTTTCTGCACTCCTTCTGACGCTGACTTCTGCTTCCGGCTGCGCCGGCAAAACGCAGGAAACCAATACGACAGCACTTGCAGAATCGTTCCTCTATAAAACAGGTGATACCGGTCTGCTGAACAACGATGAAAGACTGATTGATCTGAATGTGACCGATGACTACTTGGTTCTGACCAAAAATAAAAGTGAGAAAACTGCGGAGATCACGACGGCTGATCTGGAAAACGATCAGACCGAAACACTGACGATCCCTTATGAGAAACTGACCGGCGGTCTGAGTGAGGATTATCAGATCGCTGCGGACAACGATCATGTTTATATCCTGAGCGCGGAACAGAATAACTCTGTTCTCTATACTATTGATAAAGCACAGCAGGATGTCTCCTGCACGGATCTGCACGCCCCGATGGCGATGAATGTTTGTGCCGACGGAAACGGTTCGGTTTATACTGTGTATTATCGCTATGATACCCGTATGCAGTATGTGATGCTGGAACAGTATCAGAACGGACAGAAAACCGATGCTTTTGAACTCTCGGAACTGCTCGCTGAAGACGGAACTGTGGAATTCTGCGATATGTATGCGGACGGCTCCGGTAATCTCTATGTCGTGTATACCATCAATAATACGGTTTATACGGCTAAGATCAATGCCGACCGGAGCGTTGCTGCAAAAGCGGAAGTCAGCGGCATGGTCGGAAGCAATAATCAGATCGTTGTTTCCGGTCAGGGTGCGCTGCTCATCGTGAACCGCGATGATTCCAATTTGTGCCTCATCAATAAAATTGATCCGGAAACCTGCGAGACACTGGACTTCTATGAGGAAGACAGTGCGGATGATATCATGAACGGGTTCGGAGATTATGACTATATTGTTGCTGACAGTGAAGGCTTCTCCGGCGTGAATATGGAGAACGATTCCCGTGCGCCTTTGCAGCAGGAAAGACAGTTCCGCAGCGTTTATTGTGCGCAGAACGGTCTGCTGACGGATGTGGAAATCAAGAACAATTATAATCATTCTTTGGTGAAGGCTGAAAAAGAAACGAATCAAACCGTTTCCGAATCTCCGCTTGAAATGGAAGAAAACAGCTTTATTCTGAATGCCGCTTATCAGAATAACAAGCATTTTTATATTTGTCAGGAAGATGAGAAGCAGTATCTGCTGATTACCGATCAGGACGGGCAGACGGAATCGAAAACGGCACTGGATGATCTGGTGCAGGGCCATGCGGTGTGCGTTTGTGCCGATGATGCAAATAATGTTTATATTGCTTCGACTTTGCAGGGCGAATATTACTATCAGAAGCTGGATGCCGATCTGCATTTGCAGGGCACCATTCAAACAGAAGGCATCAAGGGCGTTCGCCGGATCGTTTTCTCCGGCGGGATCGCCTATTCCGACAGCAATGACGGTGTGCTCTATCGGCTCGATTTTGAGCAGTCGAAAGCGGAAAAGACCGACTTCGGATGCTATGCTTATGACTGCTATCTCTGCAACGGCAATATGATGATCCAGGATGATATGGGCGTGATTTATGCGGTGCAGGATGATTCATTGACAGAGATCCTCAATTGCAATGAGCTGGATCAGATCAATGATATGGGCATTTCCGATATCTATTTTGAAGGCGAAGATCAGTTCTATATCTGGTCGGAAGATGAGCAGACGCTTTATGAGGTCAATAAGGTCAATGCTGCGGATATGCAGGATGCGACAGTTCTGAATATTGCGTATGATATTGACAGCGCTGCTTTGAAACGGATGCTCGCTGATTTTTCGGCGGAACACGATAATATTCAGTTTAAGCTCTCTGATTATTCGACCGATGAAAAAGTGGAAAAGCTGAACATGGATATTGCCGGCGGAAATGTGCCGGATATCATTATCTCTGACG
Source organism: Ruminococcus sp. (assembly GCA_003446315.1). GTDB lineage: Bacteria > Bacillota > Clostridia > Oscillospirales > Ruminococcaceae > Firm-04. The sequence continues at coordinate 2,065 of DMBA01000282.1, forward strand.
GCAGAATTGATCTGAGCGTTTATGAGAAAATGGGTGTTCTGGCTGATCTGACACCGTTTTTCGATCAGGACAGCACCATCAGCACGGATGATTACTTTATGAATATCTTCCGGGCTTGTTCCAATACCGGTGCACTCAATCAGATCGTTCCGGAATTCAAAGTGCTGACCGGTTTCGGCAATGCATCGGTTCTGGGAACGGAGCAAGGCTGGAATTATGACGAATTCCTCAGCAAAATTGCGGAGAATCCCGATAAAGAAGTGCTGTTCAGCGGTCTTTATAAGAGCAATGTGCGCTATGTGGATGTGCTCTATTGCAATCTTGTGAATATGATCGACTTTGCACAGAAGAAATTTAACACAGATGCGCGTTATGCGGATGTTCTGGCTGCGCTGAAACCGTATATGTATGATACGATGGATGAGTCACTCAGTTATTCCAAGGATGAAGCAACGGAAGAATATGATCTGCGCTTCCGGAAGAACAAAGTCCTCTTTGATGTCATGGATATCAGCAGTGTGAACGATATTATGACGCTGAAAGATGCGGTTGTGGGCGATGAGATCGTCTTCAAGGGACTGCCTTCCGGAAACGGCAAGGGTTCTTATATCCACCCGATTACGAAAATTGCGATGCTGACTTCCTGCAAGGAACAGGATCTTGCATGGGAATTCATGAAGCAGTATCTCGATGACGCATATCAGCAGAATGTCTCAGTCAATTATTTCCCGGTGAAAAAATCAGCATTTGCTGCGAATTTCGATGCGTGCGAAGAACGGAAGATCCCGGTCGGAAGCGAGTTTGCAGATGTGCATGTTCCGACGGAACAGGATCGTGCAATGATTACCGACTGGATCTCCTCGATCGACTGCGCTGTTTGCACAGAGAACAGACTCGGAAATATCATTTATAATGAGCTTGCACTTTATCTGAATGATGAACAGAATGAGGATCAGACGCTGAAAGAGATCAAACGGAAAATCGAATTGTATTTGTCCGAAGTCTGATGCGTGACGGATCAACAGATGGATTACACTGCCGACAGCAAGTGTTTTGGATGCCCCCCCGCCTGTGTTCGTACAGCGGGCGGGGGCGCTTGCTTGCTGTGTGCGGTGTTTCGGTCTGATGCTTTTCGGAAGGAGTGATCGCATGAAAAAAAGCAAACCTTCTGAAAAAAAGGAACAGGCTGCGTCGTTTGCATTTTTGCTGCCGAGTCTTTTGGGTGTGACGATCTTCTTTGTGCTGCCGTTTCTGGTGGTCATCTACTATTCCTTTATTGATAACCCCATCAACAGTGCGTTTGTCGGGCTGGACAATTATAAAGCACTGGTGCACAATGATGCGTTTCGGCTTTCTGCGTATAATACCATGATCTTTACGGTGATCGCGGTGCCGCTGGCGGTGGTGCTTTCTTTGCTGCTGGCGGTGGTGCTGGATGCGAAGATCCTGTTCAAAAATACGCTCAAGGTGACGTTTCTTTGTCCGCTGATGGTGCCGACTGCTTCGGTGGTTCTGGTGTTTCAGGTGCTGTTTCATAAAGTCGGCACGGTGAATCAGGTTCTGGAATGGTTCCATGCGGATCCGGTGGACTGGCTGCATTCTCCAAAAGGCATTCTGGTCGTGATCGTGATGTTTCTTTGGAAGAATCTCGGTTATAATATGATTTTGTTCCTTGCAGGCATGCGGAATATTCCGAATGATCTGCTGGAAGTTGCGACGCTGGAAGGCGCGGGGCCGGTGTATCAGTTTGTGCATGTCAAGCTGCGGTACCTTTCGCCGACAATCTTCTTCGTGATGATCCTCTCGATCATCAATGCTTTCAAAGTGTTCCGGGAGGTCTATTTGCTCACGGGAGATTATCCTTTTGATTCGATGTATTTGCTTCAGCATTTTATGAATAATACGTTCAATCTGCTGGAATATCAGAAGCTGTCAACTGCGGCAATTCTGGTTTCACTGGCGATGATCGTGTTGATCGGGATTCTGTTTATAATAGAATCCATCGTCGGAAAGGATGTGGAATCATGAAAAGAAGGCGTGCAGTACAAAAGAAATGCCTGTTTACAGCGCTGCTGACAGGGTTTGCCGTGCTGACTGCGGTTCTTTTGCTGTTCCCGACTGTTCTGACAATTACAAATTCTTTTATGAGAAAAGAAGAAATCCACGCCAATTACGGCGCGATGATAGATTATCTTGACAATGAGAAAACGGGTACTTTTGTATTGGATCAGCTCAATCTGAAAATGATTCCGGATAAGGTGACGTTCGGGCAGTATGTTTCTGTGCTGTTCAAAGAACCGGATTATCTGATGAAATTCTGGAATGCCGTGATTCTTGTTGTCCCGATCGTGTTCTTTCAGTTGATTGTTTCCCTCGCTGCTTCGTATAGCTTTGCATTTTTTCAGGGGAAACGGAAGGAAATCATTTTCTTTGTTTACATCATCCTGATGCTGATGCCC
>DMBA01000349.1:0-1334 GCA_003446315.1 Ruminococcus sp.
AAAAAGCAGTATTATCCTGATACAGTATGGAAGACTGAACTTGATGACGGTTACGAAAAGGAGATTACTTTTAATCTCGACTTTAATAAGGAGGATTTTCAGGATATACATAGTTTGAATCTTTTTATAAGTGATTCAGAATGGAATGGCAGTTATGATGTTGTGGCATATATCAGCAGCGGTTTTCCTCCGAAAAATAGATTAACAGAAGATAATTTGTTATATTGCTCCGAGCCAATTGACAGTGATCTTCTGAACAGGATCACAGACGGAGCTTTAAAATAGACAGAGATTATATTATGTAACCGCAATTTATTCAGAACATATTTTTTCCGGAAGTAAGTCCTCGAAATCAGATTTCGAGGACTTCTATTTTTGCCGAGATTCGGAAACATGATACGGGCAAAAGCTATGTTCATGTCCAGCACTTTATCGTGAGTTTCAAGCCCGGTGAGATCACTCCCGAACGGGCATTGCAGCTCGGTAAGGAGATATGTGAGCAGTTCCTAAAAGGCAAATATCAGTATTTCATGGTCTTGCCTATCGACAAGGATCATACGCTGCTATGGCAGCAAACTTTCTTCATAACGTACATCTTTTTTATATCCAGCCGCAGTTCATATATCTGTTATGCCAAAAATCATCGTATTTCCGCTGAAGCAGCTTGACAAAGCCACACGAAAATGATACAATAGCAGTAGTTAGCAAATACTTACTACATAGCAGGAAGCATTCCATCCGAGGTCAGCAGCACCGACTATGCCCCGGAGAGGGGCTTGACAAAGCCTTTTGGATGTGCCGTAATGCAATTATTAGTTGAGTATCTGCTCAACTGTTAAACAACAAGGAGGATAATATGAGCGAAGCAGAAAGATTATTTTTAGAGGTGCGGGGACTCAAAAAGAGCTTCGGCAGCGGCGATACACGGCAGGATGTTCTGCGCGGACTGGATTTCTCCGTCAGCAAGGGTGAATTCTGCGTCCTTCTGGGACCGTCCGGCTCCGGCAAATCCACACTGCTGAATATCCTCGGCGGCATTGACAGCGCCGATGCGGGCGAGATCCGCATCAACGGCGACAAGCTGGAGGACATGAACGAGAAAAGCCTCACCCGCTACCGCCGCAAGCATCTCGGCTATGTGTTCCAGTCGTATAACCTCATCCCGAATCTCAATGTCAAGGAGAATATCGAGACCGGTGCGTATCTTTCCGATAAGCCGCTCGATATCGACGAGCTTCTGAAAACGCTGGGTCTGTTTGAGCATCGCTATAAGCTGCCGAATCAGCTTTCCGGCGGACAGCAGCAGCGGGTCTCGATTGGCCGCGCGATCGTCA
>DMBA01000349.1:1502-2952 GCA_003446315.1 Ruminococcus sp.
AGGTCAACCGAAAGTACAGCAATACAATCATCATGGTGACGCATAATGAAGCGATCCGGCTCATGGCAGATCATGTCATCAAGCTGCGGGACGGAAAGATCCGCCACGATGACCGCATCACTGAAAAGATCTCCGCCGCTGAACTGGAATGGTAAGGGGGGCGGATTATGAATACGGGAAAACGGCCGAAGAATCCGCTGCACAAGCGCGTCTGGCGTGATCTGCTCCGCGACTGGAAACGCTATCTGATGATCTTTCTGATGCTGGTCGTGACGATCGGTTTTGTCTCAGGTATGTTTGTCGCAAACCACAGCATGATGTCCTCGCTGAACGGAAATGCGACGAAATTTCATCGCGAGGACGGACATTTTGAGCTTTCGCACATTGCGGAGCCGGAGATCATTTCGGCGATCGAATCCGGCAAGAAGGCTGATATGGTCAGCATTTTCCGCAGCCGTGCCTATGACGAAGCAGAGGACGAGATCGAAAAGACAGTGCGGGATGCGATAGAAGAAAAAATCCGTGAACAGGTTGAAGCCGGGATCACGGAAACGGTCACGGAGACCGTCGATCAACAGATCAGGACCTCCGGCGAAAAGCTGCCGGACGAAATGCGGCAGACGATGCTTGATGAAGCGCTGCGCACCGCAATGGATGAGAACTATGAAGATGCGGTGCAGGAGGCGCTAGAACAGGCATGGGACTCCGAAGAATATAAGGATGCGCTCAGTGAAGCGACCGACGAAGCGCATAAGGAGATCGACGAAAAGATCGACGAGGAATATTCAGAGATGGCTGAACGCTATGAGCTGAATCAGACCTTTGATCCCGTGCCGGTCAATGTATATGAACTGTTCTATAAAAATGCCGATGAGCATATCACCGAAAAGGATTCGTATAAAGGCAAAATCCGCGTATACAGCGAACGCAGTGAGGTCGATCTCTACGATCTGCTTTCCGGCAGAGCGCCGGAGAATGAACGTGAGATCATCATTGACCGAATGCACGCAGACAATGCCGGCATCAGAATCGGCGATACCGTAAAGGCAGGCAGTACGGAATTTGAGGTTGTCGGGCTTGCATCCTTTACCGATTACATCACGCTTTATGAGAACAATACTGACACCATGTTTGATGCGCTGACCTTCGATGTCGGTATGGTGACGGACGAGGGCTTTGATCGGATCAGCACTTCTCTGCACGCAAATTACGCATTCACATATAAGGAGAAGCCCGCAGATGTATCCGCAGAAAAAACGCTTTCCGATCACTTCCTGAAAGCACTCATCACACAGACTGCTGTATCCGAAAAGACCCTGGAGATCAAGGATTATGTTCCGGCGTATGCAAACAATGCGATCAACTTCGCAGCGGATGACCTCGGCTCGGATATGGCAATGGGCGGCGTGCTGCTCTATATTCTGACGGCGGTTCTGGCGTTCATCTTCGC
>DMBA01000283.1 GCA_003446315.1 Ruminococcus sp.
CGTTTCGCTGCGTGTGTATGAGTCATTCTGATTCGATTGTATTTCGTACAGCAACACATTGTTCTCATGATCATTCTCCTTTCATATTTTGCCTATCGGTTATGTATGCATTATAGCATGGAACATCTGATTTGTCAATAGGGAAAGCCGATATTCGGGAATCTGTACAAATTATACCTATTACACCTATATGATTACAAACATATTATATTGTCCGTGCCGGTTTCTCCCCCCAAGATGACAAAACTGTAAGGTTCAGATAATGAAATTGTCAAGCAGATATGCTATAATAGAACCATCAAAGACAAGGAGTGAGCGCTATGGAGCTTTTGAAAGTCGAAAACCTTTGCAAAATCTACGGCAAAGGGGAAAATGAAGTCAAAGCCGTGAACGATGTTTCATTCAGCGTGGAACGCGGTCAGATGGTCGCAATCATCGGTGCAAGCGGCTCCGGAAAATCGACGCTGCTGCATATGATCGGCGCAGTCGACCGCCCCACATCCGGCAAGATCTGGCTCGACGGTCAGGATGTGTTTCAGCAGAATAACAGAGAGCTTGCCATTTTCCGCAGACGGCAGGTCGGGCTGATCTATCAGTTTTACAACCTGATCCCCGTGCTGACCGCAGAGGAAAATATCACGCTGCCTGTTCTGATGGACGGCAGAAAACCCGATCCGGCACATCTCGAAAAAATACTCGATATGCTCGGCATCAAAGAACGCAGGGATCATCTGCCTTCCCAAATGTCCGGCGGTCAGCAGCAGCGTGTCTCCATCGGCAGAGCGATCTTTACATCGCCGCAGGTCATTCTCGCCGATGAGCCGACCGGTAACCTTGACAGCAAAAACAGCGCGGAGATCATGGCGCTGTTCCGGCGCTCGAACCGGGAACTGCATCAGACCATTCTCATCATTACACACGATGAAACCATCGCGGAACAGTGCGACCGTATCATCGTGCTGCGTGACGGCAAGATCATTTCCGATGAACTGAACGGTTCTCCGAAGGGGGATGACCGCAATGAAATATGAGAATCTGCTTGCTTCCCGCTATATTAAAGCGCAGAAACGGCAATCCGCCTTTACAACAATCAGCATTGCGGCGGCGGTTGCGGTTATCACGATGATTTTTATTCTGTATTCTGTCTGCATGAACTGCCTTGGAAATGTCTTTTACAGCAGTGCGCCTTATCATCTGCTTTTCAGCGAGCTGACCGAAGAACAGGGCGAAGCTATGGGAGATTTTGACGAAGTGCGCTCCGTGAAGCTGGAAAGCCATAAAGAGGGCGTTTCTGCATATGTGATGTTCGGCAGCGATATCGGTGACCGGGAACTCTGGCTGATGAATGCTGCAAAGAAAATCGGCGCAGAAGAAAAATACCAGCGCAGCAGTCACAGCAGTATGCACGGCGCATATGAATGGAACGATAATCTCATGAAGATGGACGGCGTTTACGACGGCGCACATCTGGTCAAGCTGCGTATCTTCTGTATCTTCTTCATTTTTGCTGTGCTGATCGCTTTCGCGCTGCGCATGATTATCGACACGGCGTTTGAGGTTTCCTCAAAGGAACGGGAACGGCATTACGGCGTTTTGCAGTCGATCGGTGCAACGCCGGAGCAGATTGTCCGCATCATCACACAGGAAGGTCTGCGGCTTTGTGCGGTCGGTGTGCCGTTCGGATTGATCGCAGGCACCGGGTTTGCTTACCTGATGTACAATGTGCTTCTGAAGGCAGGTCTTTCCGAGATCTTTCAGGGCATGACAAATGCGAAGCTCTACCTGCCGTTCACCGTTGACTGGCGGATGCTTCTGGTTTCTGCCGTGATCGGTGTCGTGTGGGTATTTCTCTCCGCTTACGGTGTCGGTATGCGCGTCATCAAAAAGACACCGATGGAAGCCATCACGACCCGCGCTGACAAAGTGGAAAAAATCAAGAAACGCACGCTTTCCGGTCTGCTGTTCGGGATCTCCGGCAGCATTGCTTCCCGCAATGCGCGGCGGCAGAAAAAGCGCTTTGCCATTACGGTTCTGACGCTGACCGTTTCAATTACGATGTTTGCGCTGTTTTCCTCGCTGACGGAAACAGTAGAGCGCAGTGCTCTCACATATTTAAGATGTATTTTTGATGAGGATATGGATTTTGATTTTACTGCAGAAATCAGAAACAATCATGAGGTAAAATTTGAGGATAACGTGCAGCAGCTTGCAGACAGCGGCCTATTCAAAGATATCGGTGTGGAAGTCATGGCGTACTATTCACTTGAAGGCTCAAAGCAGAGACGTATGGTCCACTATCTCAACAGAGAAGCCTATGAACAGCATTTCGGCAGCAGCGCACCTGTCAGCTATGACGAGCTTGTTCGTACAGGCGGCTATGTACTGAATCAGGGAACCGGCGATGCTCAGGCTGTCGCAGAAGCAATCAGCTCCAATCATACTTTGCAGATCAAAACCGCCCGCGTGACACTTCCTGCGGGAATGGACTCATTTGAAACTGATTGGAATGAAATCGTGAAAGCATGTGAATTTGACGAACCGCAGTCCCATGAAGTCACTGTGCTCGGAAACGTCAATCGGGAGCGGGTCGCTGCAACGATGTACGGTGCAATAGAAACCTATAAGGAAATTGCAGACGAATGGTACGGTGATCCGATTTTCGGTGCTAGTGCTGTCTTTTCTTACAACGGCAAGGGTGATTATAACGCTGCTGACCACAAAAAAACAAGCGACTGGTTCATGGAGCATTCCGATACAATCCGTCTCGGAACTGATCTCTACGAAATAAAATGGAAGATACAGAATGTGATGGCATCTGTCCGTGCCGGCGTGCTGATGCTGAATATCCTGCTTGCGCTGGCAGCACTCATCAATCTGATGAATATTATTTCAACCGGTATCGCAAACCGCCGCAGTGAACTGGCATCGCTGCAATGCGTCGGCATGACCGATAAACAGCTAGACCGTATGGCGATCATCGAATGCCTGCAATTTGCGGGCGCAGCGGCGATTATTTCGGCTTTGGTCTGCGCGCTCGTGATCTTCGGCATCGAATCTGGTCTGACTGCACTCATCAAAGTATCATTTGATAACGAGACAGAAGCAGAAAGAGAAATGCTGCTGAATATGGTTCGGATCGACCATATCACGCCGTTTGTGCGCATTGGTCTGGGGGCGCTGGCGGCATTTGCGGCGGGCTGTGTCACATCGCTTGTGATGCTGCGGACGCAGAACAACGAAAGCCTTTCCGACCAGATTCGCGGCTCTGAGATGAAGCTCGACACGAAGAAGTCCCACCTGCTCCGGAACAGCATCCTTGTGATTGCGGGCGCGTTTGTGCTGACAATTGCCGGTCTGCGCACATACAGTGTGCTTGCGTATCGGCACGACCGGAATGAATATGCAAAGGCAGGTTATCTCAATCTTGTGGACGGCGCGGATAAGAAGATCAATGTTTACAGCACCGGCGCGGAACACGGCAAGCATACGATCGTCGGAATTTCGGGACAAGGTGTCACCTGTTTCCCGATCATTACAGAAGCGCTGAATGAACGGCTCGGCAAGGAAAATACAATGGTCTATCCCGACCGTGCAGGCTACGGGTTCAGTGACGATACCCTCAAAAATCAGACGCTGGAACAGGTTGTGGAAGATTACCGTGCCGGACTGAAAAATGC
>DMBA01000170.1 GCA_003446315.1 Ruminococcus sp.
GTACCGGATGGTGCCGATGAAGGCGAACGCGCCCTATCACAGTGCACTCATTCAGCCCTATCAGAACAGATTGCAGGAACTTCTGGCAGATGTCGATGTGCAGCAGCCGGTTTTCCCGATCATTTCGACGGTCAGCGGCAAGCAGATCGAACAGGCAGGGGAGATCAAAACCCTGCTGACAGAACAGCTCGTCAAGCCGGTTCTTTGGAATCAGGCGGTGGAACAGGCACTTCTTTGTGCGCCGGAGCTGTTTGCTGATATCGGCCCGAATAAGATCATGAAGAATCTGGTTCTGGAAACAGATCCTTCCATGCAGGCACTCGCATGGGACAGTGCAGAAGATCAGCCAACGATACAACAATTTTTCAGGAAGCAGGAGGTTTCATAAAATGCAGACAAGCATGCAGGAATACCATGAAAAAGTAAAGCGTTATCTTCCGGGCGGTGTTCATTATAATTTCAATTTGCCATGGGAAGAATCGCCGCTGCATTTCGTCAGAACAGAGGGCAGCCGCGTATTTGATATGGACGGCAATGAATATCTGGATCTGTATGCACGGTTCGGTGCAATGATCCTTGGGCACGGAAACCGCGAATATCAGGATGCTTTGAAAGAGACGATTGATCGTGTACTTTGTGTCAGCCATTGCGATTTTGACTACGAAGTGCTCGAAATGATCCATGATCTCGTTCCGTCTGCTGAGATGATCCGCTTTGGATTGTCCGGCACGGAGATCGTGCAGAATGCGCTGCGCGTTGCAAGAGCATATACCGGAAAAAACCGGTTTGTGCGCTTTGAGAATCACTATCACGGCAACTATGATAACATTATGGGCGGAAAAGTCAAAAACGCCGCTTTCCCGATCCCGACAGATTTCTTCGGTGACACGCACGGAACTGCCGGCAGAGCCAAGGATTCCATGGAAAGCCAGTCCTTCCTGATCCCGTGGAATGATGAAAAAGTGCTCGAAAAACTGCTTGCAGAGCATTCCGATGAGATCGCAGCCATCATCACAGAACCGGTATGCGTCAACGGCGGAAGCGTCGAACCGAAGCCCGGATATCTGGAGAAAATGCGCAGCCTGTGTGACCAATACCATGTTGTCCTGATCTTTGATGAGATCATAACCGGTTTCCGGGTCGGGCTGCACGGTGCGCAGGGTTATTACGGTGTCACACCGGATCTGACAACACTCGGCAAGGCGATTGCAGGCGGCGGTGTGCCGGTATCGGCGCTGGTCGGCAAAAAGGAGATCATGTCGCTGCTGGAAGAAAAAAAGGTCATCCATGCCGGTACCTTCAACGGATATCCGCTGGGTTCTGCTGCGATCCGTGCGACTTTGCAGATTTTGTCCCGCGATAACGGCGCTGTCTATGATAATATGCGGGAAAAGATCTCCGCGATCCATCATATTCTGGAAGAAAATGCAAAGAAAGCCGGCATTGCACTTTCCGTGCAGGGCATCCCGGGCTGCGGCGCTTATCACTGCTGTGAGAAACCGCTGGAAACGCCGTCTGAATATAATTTTGATGTGATGTCAAAGGATATCATTCTCAATACCTGTCTGCAAAAGCGCGGGATTCTGGTTTCCAGCATGTCCCGTCTGTATGCAAATATTATGCTGAATGATGATGACATTGCATGGTTTGAGACACATTCAATGGAAGCACTGCGGGATGCAGCAGCGATTTTCGATGAAATCTATTGAGAACGGAGTGAAGAATCATGGCTGAAAATACGTTTGCAGAAGCAAAACCAAAAAAATATCTTCTGATCTATTTGCTGATCTCCTTCGGCATTTGCTGGGGCATGTGCCTGTTTTATGTGATCGCAAATGACTTCATGACAAGAACATTCGGCGAGCTGACACTGGAAAATCCGCTTGTGCTCTTTGCGCTGAATGTACCGGGCGTGGCAACCTTTTTGATGTATTTTCTTTATGGCGGATGGAAAGCCGTCAGGGATTTTTTGAAGACGCTGATCCCGCGTGTCAAAGATTTGAAGTGGATCCCGATTGTCATTGCAGTCATGTGTATTTATCTGGTATGCGTGCGACTGGGATGCATGGCAGTCGGCATCAAAGTACCGGAACTGGAATATACATTTCCGCAAATGCTCAAGATCTTTTTGCTGAATTTCTTCGGTGAAACGGGTATGATCGGTCAGGTATTCGGCTGGTTCGGCTTTATGCTTCCTTATATGCAGGCGAAGACAAAAAGCAATATTCGTGCTGGCTTGTGGACAGGCTTTGCATTCGGCATGTTCCTGCTTCCCGGATATGTGTTCTCCTCATTTGAAACAGCAACAGCATTCCCGTTCTATCTGGTGCAGATGATGCTGTTCAGCGTTTGTGCAACTTATGTTTTGAATGAAGTGAAAGGCAATTTGCTCTTTTTCCTGCTTACATTCTGGATCGCAGCGACCGGCAGCAAAGTGCGGCTTTATGATTTCATTCCGTCTGTGCAGATCGTGCAGATCGTGCTGTTCCTGATTATGTTTGGTGTGCTTTATTTTGTCTTCAAGAAGCGTTATGCCGGAAAGAAACCCGAAGAAGTGCTGCAAATGTTCCCGGATTTTCTTTATCAGGGGAGCCGCGCATAATTCGGAAATATCAGAAGAAAGGACACGTTTGATGCGTGTAAACGGTGCAGAAACATGTCTTATAAACTATTTGAATGCGTGCGGAAAGGCAACTCCGACCGGCAGCTCATCATTTTTCCGTATCTCGGCGGAAGTGTCAGCACGCTTTCAGAGCTGATGCGTGCGGTAGACAGTCCGGAGACTGAGATCTGGGCTGCAAATCCGCCCGGACACATCGGCTCGCAGCTTCCGCTTTCGCATGACATGAATCAGCTCACGGATCTCTACTATACCGAACTCAAAGAGATCGTGAAACCGGAATGCTATTTGTTCGGACACAGTATGGGCGGAAATATTGCGTATTATATGGCGAAAAAATGGGAGAAATTCGGCTTGAAACGGGATTGGCTCAAAGGGGTCGTCATTGCAGCAAGTGCGCCGCCGTGTTTTATGTATCATAAGAAATATTCAGAATTGTCCGATTCAGCACTGATCGACCAGATCATGGCGTATAAAGCGCTTCCGGTGGATGTCATAAAATCCGAAGAACTGATGCAGATGCTGTTGCCGGTCTTTCGGGCAGATTACCGTGTCATGGAAACGGGTGCTGAAATCGAGATCGGGGAAAAACTGGCGGTCGATTCCTATTTTATCTGGGGCGATGAGGATCCGGTCGAACCGGTTGAGCTGCTGACAAAATGGAATCAGTATTTTGCACAACCCGGAACCGTGCTGCCGGTGAAACATGCCGAGCATATGCTGGTGCATCATAATATTGATGCGGTTGCCGGTTATCTCCGCAATATTCTGAACGGAAAATATCGAAAAAAAGCAGAAGAATTCTGAAAGTGAGGAACATAATATGCAGACAATCGGAATTGTTGGTGCAGGTGTTATGGGCAAGGGCGTTGCGGAGCGTATGGCGCAGTATGGCTATCGTGTTTGCCTGATGGATCGGGATCCTGCCGTGACGGATTCGGCGCTCAAAATGATCCAGCGCAGTATTCGCTACAGAAGCATGATGGATAAGACGCTGGATGCAAATGCAATGCTCGATTGCATCACTGTCACAAATGATATGGCTGATCTTGCAGATGCAGATTTTGTCGTCGAAAATGTGACCGAACAGGAAGCGATCAAACGGCAGGTCTATGCGGAGCTGGAGCAATACTGCAAGCCGGATTGCATTTATCTGGTCAATACTTCCTGCATCCCGATCACACGGCTCGGCGCAGGGACAGGCAGACCGGATAAAGTGATCGGTGTGCATTTTATGAATCCGGTTCCCGTGAAAAAATTTGCGGAAGTCATCCGCGGATGGGAAACCAGTGAGGAGACCGTCGAAACCGTGCGGAAACTGCTGGAAAGCGTCAATATTGCCTGCGAGGTCGTCAATGACAGTGCAGGATTTGTCTCCAACAGACTTTCCCATTTGTTCATGAACGAAGCAGCATTTCTCGTTTATGAAAATGTCGCAACAGCCAAGCAGATCGACACGATTTTCAAGCAGGCGTTCGGGCATGAGATGGGCCCGCTGGAGACTGCGGATCTGATCGGCATTGATACCGTTGTGGATTCGCTGGAAGTGCTGTATCAGGAATATGAAGACAGCAAATTCCGCGTCTGCCCGCTGCTGCGCAGAATGACGGAAGTCGGAAAAACCGGAAGAAAATCCGGAGAAGGTTTTTACAATTACGGCGGAAAGAAACGAAAGTAAACGAATTTTGTTTCTCTCATCACAAAACAACGGAATCATAATAATTTTTGAAAGGAGTGCTGTCCGGAAATCAGGGCAGCGAATATGAAACATGAATATCGAACAGAATGTAAGAGAATTTTTGGGAACATTTTTTGATGTCGATCAGGTAAAGGATACCGATAATATTTTCGAACTCGGTCTGGTCAATTCCCTTTTTGCCATGCAGCTCGTCAATTATATCGAGCAGGAATTTGATGTGACCGTTGAGAATGAGGAACTGGATATCGAAAACTTCCGCGATGTCCGTTCCATCTGCAATCTGGTCAAATCCAAGCTGGATGAGGCTTGAGCGAAGATGGGCGCTGAGAAGATCAAGTGTGTTGTCTGGGATCTGGACAACACACTTTGGGACGGAGTATTGCTGGAAGATGCAGATGTCAAATTGAAAGCGCATACGCGGGATGTGATCGAGCATTTTGACCGTGTCGGCATTTTGCAGTCTGTCAGCAGCAAAAACGATTTTGATACTGCAAAGGCAAAGCTGGAAGAATTCGGTTTGTGGGATTATTTCATCTATCCGCAGATCAATTGGAATGCAAAATCAGAAGCCGTAAAAGAGATCGCAAAGTGCATCAATATCGGCATCAATACACTTGCATTTGTGGACGATCAGGCATTTGAACGCGAAGAAGTATCTTTTGCGTGTCCGGATGTGCTCTGCATTGATTCGGCTGAGATGGAACAGATCCCCAAAATGGAGCGTCTGATCCCGAAATATGTGACAACGGATTCCAAAAACCGCAGAAAAATGTATCAGAATGATATTGCACGCAATCAGGCGGAAAAAGAATTTGTCGGCACAAAAGAAGCGTTTCTTGCCGGTTTGCAGATGAAATTCAGCATTTGCAGTGCGCGGGAAGAAGACTTGCAGCGTGCAGAGGAACTCACTGTTCGGACGCATCAGCTCAATTCCACCGGATATGTGTATTCCTATGACGAATTGAAGCAGATGATCTCGGATGACCGGTTTGATGTATTGGTGACCAGACTCGAAGACAAGTTCGGCGTTTACGGCACGATCGGGCTTGCAGTCGTAGAGAAGCAGCGTCCGGATCTGTGGCGGTTGAATCTGCTGCTGATGTCCTGCCGCGTGATGTCGAAGGGCGTTGGAAATGTTCTGATGAATTATATCATCAATTGCGCACGCGATGCAGGTGCTGCACTGGAAGCGCAGTTTGTACCGACCAATAAAAACCGCATGATGTATATTACCTATAAATTCAACGGATTCCATGAGAAGGAAACCGGCGAAACGGTGCTGATGGAAGCCGATATGTCCTATGAACGAAAGCTGCCGGATTATATTGATTTGAAAATTGAAAGGAATTGAGCATGGATTTTTCATATACGAAGGAACAAAAAGAGTATCGGAGAGAGATCATCCGGTTTGCGAAAGAGCATCTGAACAAGGAAGAATCTCTTGAAAAATTCGATCCGGAAATGTGGAAGCAGGTTTCGGATTTCGGTCTGCTCGGTCTGACCGTCGGGGAAGAATACGGCGGATTGGGCGAAAGCTATGAAACCGCAGCCTATGTGCTGGAAACCCTCGGTTATGCATGCAAAAACAATGGTTTTATTTTCGTGGTCAATAATCACATCTGGGTTTGCCAGAATATGATCTATCTGCACGGCTCCAAGGAACTCAAGGATGCCTATTTGCCGCAGATGGTCACGGGCGAACGCATCGGCGCTATTGCGATCACGGAAGCAGAATCCGGCTCGGATGCGCTGAGCATGATCGCAACCGCAGAAGAAGACGGCGATGATTATATCCTGAACGGCAGCAAAATGTTTATCTCAAACGGCCCCATCGCAGATATCTTCCTTGTATTTGCAGTCACCGCGGATGCACCGAAAAAGATTACGGCATTTGTCGTGGAACGGCAGTTTGAGGGCGTGCGCACCGGCCCGGATATTCAGAAAATGGGACTGAATGCCTGCCCGACGAGTGAACTGATCCTTGAAAATGTGCGTGTGCCGAAGCGCAATATTCTCGGCAAACTGCATAACGGCGGCAGCATCCTGACCGCAGCCATCGAATGGGAACGTTGCTATGAATTTGCACCGCATGTCGGCGTGATGCAGCGCATCATGGAGCTTTGCGTGGAGCAGGCAAATGCAAGAAAACAATTCGGCAAATGCATCGGCGATTATCAGGCTGTTTCGCACAAGATCGCCAATATGAAGATCGCAATTGAAACGGCAAAGCTGATGCTCTATAAGATCGCATGGCTGAAAGACCGGAAACGCTCTGCATATACAGAGACTTCGATCTTCAAAACATATACAAGTGAAAACTATATCCAGACCTGTCGGGATGCAATGCAGATTTTCGGTGCTTACGGTTATACCCGTGAATATGAGATCGAACGGGAACTGCGGGATGCACTTGCATGCAGCATTTATTCCGGTACAAACGAAATGCAGCGCAATACTATTTATAGTATGATCAAATGCTTCTGAAGCAGCAGCGCATGAGGAAAGGAATGTGCAGAATATGGAAAACGATAAGGCAAGAGTTGTTCTTTGTATCAAGCCGGTGAAATCCACTCTGACCGGCAAACACAGTGCAGATCACGCAGAAATGTTTCAGATGAATCCTTATGAAGTGAAGGTGCTGAAAGAGCTTGTTGCACTGAAAAAGGCAGCAGGGGATTCGTTTCTGCTGACCTGCCTTTGCATGGGTGCAAAAGCATCGGAATCGGTCTTGCGGCGTGCGATTGCGATGGGCGCAGACGAAGCGGTTTTAGTCAGTGACCCTGCATATTCCGGTTCTGATACCGTTGCAACAAGTTATATCCTGACCGGCGCTTTGCAGAAACTGGAGCATGTGCAATTGATCGTCTGCGGATGCAGAAGCATTGACGGTGAAACCGGACAGGTTCCGATCGCTTTAAGTGAGCGTATGGGATTTGCATTGTATACGAGCATCTCAGAGATCACAGAGATCAGCACGCAGGGGTTGATTTTCCGCAAACAGGAATCTGATTTTGTGGTCACACACCGCGGTCAGATGCCGGCTGTCGTGACATATGACGGCTTTCAGGTGAAAGAAGAAAGCATCAGTCTTCCGGCATTGAAACGTGCAAAGCGGAAAGAGATCCCGTGCTGGGATCACAAGATCCTTGGTCTGACATTGTCTCGCTGCGGTCTGGAAGGCTCCAAAACGGCGGTTTCGGAGATCCACAGCGGATTTACGAAAAAAGCCGGACAGCAGTTTCTGGGTACAACGGATGAAACAGCAATGCTGTTATCCGGCATTTTGAAAGGAGTAGGAAATGGATAACAGACCGATCCTTGTGGTTTGCGTTCCGGAACGCGAAGCAGATGCACATATTTGTCAGATCTTATCGAAAGCACGCGATCTTGCTGCACAAAGCGGAAAGCAGGTCTGTGCAGCAGATGCCGGCATTTTCGATCCGGAACGGGTCAGACGTTTTTCAGAAGGCGGTGCTCAGCAGATCTATTTCAGCGAATGCGGGGCGCTGACAGGCATCAGAGGTTACTGCGCTGCGATGGAAACCCTGATCCGGCAGGCAGATCCGGAGATCGTATTGTTCCCGGCGACGGAATCCGGCAAGATCATTGCGGCGGTGCTTTCTGCACGATTCGAAGCCGGTCTGACCGCAGACTGCATTGATGTGGTATATGATGCGGAACAGATCTTCCATTTTTATCGGGCAGCGATCAGCGATTCAGTCATTGCCAATATTACCGGCATCAACAGCCGCATCAGTATGGGAACCGTCAAGGAAGGCGTATTCCGTGAAAAGCATTTCGCAGATGCTGCGGAAGTCACACTGAGCCGGACAGAATCCGATGCGGCAGCAATGGAGTTTCTGGATGAGATCCTGCAAAAGGAACCGGCAGCGGTACAGGAATCTCAGGTGGATATCAGTCAGTATCCGATCGTTTTTTGCATCGGACGGGGTGCCGGCAAAGCGGAGACCGTCCAAAAGGTGTATCAGCTTGCGGAGAATTATCATGCCTGTGTGACCGGAACGAAGGCAGTTGTGGATGAACAGATCCTGGGCAAAGAATATCAGGTCGGACAATCCGGCAAGAGCGTTTCCCCGCGTGTATATCTGGGGCTTGGCGTATTCGGTGCGAGTCAGCATCTGGTCGGCATGCAGAATGCGGATCTGGTGATCGCCGTGAACCGGGACGCGAATGCACCGATCATGAAATATGCAGACTATGCAGTGCATGATGATGTGGATGCCTTTCTGGATAAAATGCTCGCAGCGATTTCATAAATAAAAGGAGGTGCAGTCGGCTGGGGCAGAATGTGCCGCAGCGATGACTGAATATGTGGATTTTAGCAATTATCGGAATGGGTGTTGTAACCGCCCTGATTCATCTCGGCGTGCTTGGCTGGGATATCGGAACAGCAGGCATCTGTGAAGTGATCGTGCTGCATCAGTTTGCAGTCACATCCGGATTGATCGGTGTCATCGGTTTTTATATCAATGTCATCAAGGCGGATGAAACAGCCAAATCGCTGGGATGGCCGGGCGGCCCGTTTCAGGTGAAATACGGTTTTTCCCAGTTAGGTGTCGGTGTCATGGGTGTGCTCTCGATCTTTTTCCGCGGCAGTTTCTGGTTCGGAACACTTGTGACATTGTATATTTACGGCATCAGCGGTTTATGGTCACACATAGCCGAAATGAAGCGGAAAAAGGTCAATCCGATTGATACATGGAATATCATTCTGGATATTATTTATCATATTGTACTAACTATTTTGCTGCTGCAAATTCCATCCGTCTGGAACTGATCCTGCTTTTTTGTGTGATTCCGATTCGCATGACGCAATGCATCTGTGCAGATGCGCTGTTTTGCGGGTCGGAATTCCATACGGCGTGAAACAGGAGCATGAAAATACGGCACTGTGCGAAATGGCAAATCCGCCATGAAATCATCTTGATATTTATGCAATATGCATTATGCTACGATGCGTAGCAGCGATTTTGCACGATTTGCAAACAGATCATGGTGGTAAAAGCGTGTGGAAGCAGATATAATAGCCATAACGAAACACGGAAAGGCGGTTATGGAAATGCAAAGACACACGGATATGAAACGCACAATGCTGTTCAGATGCATCCGGGCATACCGGAAGCAATGATTCAGAAGAAACATCAAACAATCAAACATTTAACAAGATTGAGCATAGGTTTTTGACTGAAATCAGAATCTGAACGGAAAGAATCATTGGAGGGTAAAATGAAGAACTTTTTATATATCTGGCTTGGAGAATTCATCTCCAGTGTCGGAACGGGAATGACCTCGTTTGCACTGAGCGTATATGTGTTCCAGACATACGGCAGTGCATCCGCAGTTTCGTTGGTGACGCTGCTTGCGTATCTCCCGACGATCTTACTGAGTCCGGTCGGCGGCTTGCTTGCTGACCGTTTCAACCGCAGACTGATGATGGTATGCGGTGATCTGTTCTCCGCATTCGGTCTGGTCTTTATTCTGCTGAATATGCAGTTCGGATCGCTGAAGCTATGGATGATCTGTGTCGGCGTGACGATCAGCTCGATCTTCTCCTCGCTGCTGAATCCGGCATATAAAGCGACGATCACCGATCTGCTGACCGAAGAAGAATATGCGAAAGCAAGCGGCATGGTGCAGATCGCATCCTCTGCGCAGTATCTGATCTCACCGTTTCTGGCAGGTATCCTGCTGGGCTTCTCGGATATCCGCCTGATCCTGATGATCGACATTTGCACGATCTTTGTGACAGTCTTTACCATTCTGATGGTCAACCGTCACATCAAGGAAAAGCCGCGCAAGGAGGAAGACTTCCATCCGCTGAAAGAACTGCGCGAAGGCTGGAACAGTGTGGCAGGTCATGCGGGGATCCGGACGCTGGTCATTCTGATGGCGTTTGCATGCTTTACGGTCGGTTTCCTGCAAACACTGATGTCTCCGATGGTGCTTTCGTTTGCAAGCTCCAAGAGCCTCGGTTATCTGGAATCCATCAGTGCAGTCGGCATGCTGATCGGCAGTATCATCATCGGTGTTATGTCGATCAAGCGGAATTACTGCCGGGTATTGTTCATCGGACTTGCGCTGAACGGCATCGCAATGGCAGCGATCGGTCTGACCTGCAATATGGTCTTTATCATGTGCAGCGGCATTCTGTTCTTTATCACGCTGCCGTTTGTCAATGTCTCTGCTGATACGATGGCGCGTCTGAATATTCCGAATGAAGTGCAGGGACGCGCATGGGGCGTGATCGGCATTCTGTCGCAGCTCGGTTATGTGCTTGCATATGGTTTATCCGGTGTGCTCGCAGACTATGTATTCTGTCCGCTGCTGGAAGAAAACGGCATACTGGCAGGCAGTCTCGGAAAGATCTTCGGCACCGGACAGGGCAGAGGAATCGGTTTGATGCTGAGCATCTGCGGTTTGCTGATTATTGTGGTTTTGCTGCGCCTGATGCGCTCCAAGCCGCTGCGTGAGATGGATGTCATCGAACCGGAGACCGCAGTGGTCAGCGAACACTCATAATCCAACGATCAGGGATGATACTATGATAAAAAAACGAAAAAAGCGTATTGGAATCAGTTTGGTGCTCATTTTCTTTATTATGCTGTCCGTCAGCATGCTGTCTTCCGGCACATTGATCGTTGTGCAGTTATTCGGCGCGATCAATTCGCTTTATGAAACGGCAAAACCGCCGCATTTCCTGCAAATGCATACCGGAACAGTGGATACGGCACAATTGGAGCAGCTTGCGGCTTCCGATGCACATGTCACCGATTGGCAGCTCATGGAGATGCTGAACATTGACAATACGCAGATCTGGGTCACGAAGCAGAACGGTACAAAGCTCCCGCTTTCAGATTGTCTGCTGGGACTCGGCATCATCACAGAGCCGGAAACATATGATCTGCTCCTGGATCTGAACAATCAGAAGCCGGAGCTTGCAGCAGGAGAGATCGGCGTGCCGCTGCTGCTTCTGGATCAATATGATATTGCGCTTGGCGACCGGATCACGCTGTCAAACGGAAGTTTTACAAAGGAACTGACCGTCACATCATTTCTGCGGGATGCGCAGATGAACAGTACCTTATGCTCCTCCACCCGTTTTCTGATGCAGGAAGCGGATTGGCAGGAAGTGCGGGCGGAGATGGGCGAGATCGAGTATCTGATCGAATACTATTTTGATGATCCGTCCTATGCGACCGATTTCCAGACGGTTTATGAGAATGCGGGCATGCCGAAGGAAGGGCAGGCGATCACATATACGCTGCTGAAACTCGTCAGCGGTTTGCCGGATCTCATGACAGTCATGATCCTGATCCTGTTCAGTGTGCTGCTGATGCTGATTGCAGGTTTGTGTCTGCGCTTCACCATACTGGCAGCAATGGAAGAAGAAATCGAGGATATCGGAATTCTGAAAGCGATCGGCATATCGTTCCGGGATATCCGGAAACTCTATCTGAACCGGTATCGGGTTCTGATTATTGCAGGCTGTATGCTGGGTTGTCTGGCTGCAATTCCGGTCAACCGGATGTTGATCTCGCATATTGCAGAGGCATTCGGTGCACCGGCATTCAATTGGCAGATGCTCCTGTTTCCGGTGATCGCCGCGGTTTTGATCTATGCTGCGGATATGTCGGTCTGCAAAAAGATCCTGCGCAGAATCCGGGATGTATCTGTTATCAATACCATCAAGGGCGAAACAAATACCGAAAGCAAGCAGAAAAAGAATGCTGTCCGGAAGACCGCAGCCGCATCTGTATTCAAAATGCCGACCGATTTCTGGATGGCATGGAAACAGGTTCTGCTGCACAAGCGTTCATGGCTGCTGATGACCTTTGTCATTGCCGCAGCATCCGGCATCATGATGATCGGGCTGAACGTGTGGTTTACGTTCCTTTCGCCTGCCTTCATCACCTATATGGGGCAGCAGAAATGTGATCTGATGATCGGTGTAACATCTTCGGAGCGCATTGCGGAACGCTATGAAAGAACCGCAGCGCTTTTGGAACAGGACCCCGATGTGAAGCGGATCGTAAACGAAGCATATATCGTGCAGACTGCAAAGAACAAAGATCAGGAATGGGCAAATCTGCACATTGCCTGCTCGGAACAGGCGGGAGCCGGTTTGCAGTATCTGGAAGGGCATGCACCGGAGTCGCCGGATGAAATTGCGCTTTCTTATCTGAATGCAAAAGAGTATAATGTATCCGCAGGCGGTCAGCTTACGGTTCTTGCCGGGGAAGCAGAATCGGTTTTGCGCGTATCGGGTGTATATCAGGATGTGACAAACGGCGGATATACTGCAAAAATGCGGAAAAACTGCACAGACGAATCTGTTTACCGCTATGATCTGCTGGTCGATTTGCAGGAAGGTGCAGATGTCACTGCGAAAGCATCGGAATATGCAGCGGCACTTGGTACAGATGCCAATGTCAAGAGCATGGATGCATTCGTCAGCCAGACACTTTCGGGTCTGACCGGACAGTTCGGCAGTGTGGTAACTGTGCTTGCGGCGAATGCGATCGGACTGACAATTCTGATTACGTCGCTGATTATGATGCTGATTCTGCTGAAAAACCGGAAGCAAACAGCGATTCAGCGTGTGACCGGATTTTCTGTGAAGGATATCCGGAAGCAATATGTCATACAGACGCTGATCGCTTCGGCAGCCGGTGTGATCCTTGGCGTTGTGCTGGTGCTGCTGATCGGGGAACCGGCAGTCAGTGCCGTGATCGGCATGATCGGTATGGGATTGCGAAGCATCACGTTCCTGACAAAACCGCTGGTGGTCTATGGCATATGTCCGGTTTGCCTGCTGGTGACGGTCGTCATCACAGCATATATCTGCACCGGAAAAATCAAGACCGAAAGCAAACTGACAGAATTGGTAAGAGGCTGATATGCTAGTATTCTGGATAAAGAGGAATAAATATGAATGATGAGATGATCCTGCAAGCAAAAGGCGTGCGGAAGGTATACACTTCTTCCGGCGGGCAGAATACCGAGATTTTGAAGGGGATTGATCTGGAGATCCGCAAGGGTGAATTTGTTGCGATTATGGGACAATCCGGTTCCGGAAAATCCACCCTGCTGTATTGCATCAGCGGAATGGATCCGGTGACAGGCGGCAGCGTGCTTTATAACGGAAAAGAATTGCAAAAACTGGATGATGATGAGATCAGCCGGGTGCGTCTGCTGGAGATGGGCTTTGTCTTTCAGCAATCGTATATGCTGAAGGATTTCACGATCAAAGAAAACATTATGCTGCCGGCACTGAAAGCAGGGAAGATCTCCAAAGAGCAGGCTGCAAAGGAAGTCAGAAGCAGAATGGAGCAGGTTGGAATTGCGCATATTGCAGACAGTGATATCACGCAGGTTTCCGGCGGACAGCTCCAGAGAGCCGCCATATGCCGCGCACTGGTAAATCAGCCGGCGGTGCTGTTTGCAGATGAGCCGACCGGTGCACTGAATACCAAATCGACCGGTGAGATCATGGAGATCTTCAATCAGGTGAATCGTGACGGCACAACGATCGTGATGGTGACACATGACGGAAAAGTTGCAGCACGCGCCGATCGAGTGATTTATCTGGAAGACGGTCAGCTCCGGCAGGAATACCGTCTTGGCACATGGAACACGGCAGCGGAACTGCCGGAACGGGAAACCAAACTGTTCCAGTGGCTGCGGCAGAACGGTTTTTGAGTATCTGACCGGTGTTGTGCATTGTGCCGCAAAAAATGATGTGCTTATGATGGCAATATACGCAAAATGACGGATGCTACGGAAAGCAGCAGGCATGCAGCGCAGATTGTAAACAGCAATAGGCTGCAAAAAACGGAATTTTCGCGTATAATGAGCAAGAACGCTGCGCATGGAGATGCACGGCAATGCGCGCGTTCAGGATCCGGAAACAGCCGGAACAGAGATCGAAGCAAACGCCGCAGCCCGATGTCTGTTTCCGGCAGCACATCTGCATGCGAAAGCGGTTTTTCCGCAAAATGATTTTGAAACTTGTATTTTTCTAAGAATTATGCTACAATAAGAAAAGACATTGCTGAATGAAAATGCGGCACAATAGAAGGAGGAGTATACTATGAAATTTTCAGATAAACTGAGAGAAGCAAGAAAACAAGCAAATATGTCACAGGAAGCATTGGCGGAAAAACTCGGTGTCTCCCGGCAGGCGGTCACGAAATGGGAAACCGATAAAGGCATTCCGGATATCAGCAATCTGCTGGAGATATCGGCATTGTTCGGCATCAGTGTGGAAGGACTGCTTTCCGGCGAAGAAGGCATTGCAGCCAAACAGAATGCGCTCTATGAAAGCGTGACCGAATATGATATGGACGGCGAAAAACGGATTGATCTGAAACTTGGAGGCGCAAAGAAAGTTGTGCTGATGGGAACAGATGATGAAAAGATCCGGGTGCGTCTGCTTTCGCGCACGATCGAAACGATCAAACAGGATTTCAAGACACGCATCGAGGATGAAAAGCATCGGATTGATGTTGAGATCCACCGCAGCGCCCAGATCACGGAAGCAGATGCCAAGGAACGGCTGGAGATCGAAGTATATCTGCCGAACCGGTATCTGAACCGTGTGGAAATGAACGTCAACTGTGCAGAATTGCAGCTTTCGAAGATCATATGTGATAATCTGGAATTCAACGGCAGAGCCGATCATCTGACGGCAGATCGTGTGGAAGCGATCGTGGAAGTGAACTGCAATCTGGATATGGAGATCGTATGCCGCGGATTGGTTGGTTCGTTTGAGCTGAATCAGATCTCTGCGACATCTGTTCTGACTGTCCAGAATGATTTTGCATTCCGCACGGTGGTCAAAGGCATCAGCAATTCCGTCAGTTACCGCATCGGCGAAGAACCGGCAGAGGATTTCTCCGATCCGGAAGCGGAAACCTGTATTGAGCTGAACGGTATGAAGAGTGAATTGAAAATCGTGCGTGCGTAATCCATAACGATCAAAAACGGAGCAGGATCCCATAGCAGGGAGCTGCTCCGTTTTGATTATGTGAACAGGATTTATTTCTTTTTGGCGGCAGAAGCATGATCCTGCTGGATATTCTGTTCTGCACGCTTCAAAAGCTCTGTAATGATGCCGTGTGAATAGCCTTCTGCGGCACATCCGATGCTGGCTGAGATCGGGTACGGCTTTTTGGTATTTTTCCGCAAAGTAGCGAGGGATTTTTCAAATGCCGCTTTCTTTTCCGCACCGGCATCTTCATCGTAATCGTCAATGCCGATCACCGCAAATGCATCGCCGCCGAGCCGGACACAGATCTCATTCGGCAAGGTGATATTCTGCACGAGTGAAGCGATGGCGTGTACCGTGAAATCGCCTTCACTGTGACCGTGATGATCGTTGATGTCTTTCAGTTTATCAATATCCACGATCGAAACGAGCACCTGCTTTTTCGGATCGGCATAGGGCTGCTGGTCATTGATCCAGTGCTGCATGCCAAGACGGTTCAGCATACCGGTCAGGGCATCGCGTTCTGCAAATTCGACCAGTTTATTCTGCGAGCGTTTCATTTCGAGTGCGAGATTGACGCTGCGCAGCCAGTTGTGATAGACCAGATTGATCTGATTTTCCTGTATCAGACTGCATTCCAGAACAGCATAGCCAAAGGTATTATCCTGAAAATGCACCGGTGTGAAATAGAAGACAGACGGCTCCGGACGTTCTTCGGTCAGTTCCGGCAGCATTTGTGCAGTCGGGAAGTTGTAAAGGGGGGAGTCGCCGCAATGCTGCATCATGCGCTCGCTGTCATTGGTGCCGGGAACAGCGTGGATGACCGTCCGCATGGTGTCGGGATAGCCGTCTTTGCAGACAGATTCCGAATCCAGCCAGTTTTCCCGCAGGCACAAATAGAAATTGCGGAAGGGCTGGAGCAGATAAGTGTGATACAGGATGCCGTAGAGCATATCCGAAACGGATTTGGTACCGGTCAGACTCTCCGTCATGAAACTGCGGTTGAACTGTCCGAAGTCCATCTGCTGCATGGCTTCTGTATCATTATAGTTCGGATAGCTGTGCACCATCGCATCCCGGAACCGCTGCTTGAAATACTGTCTGCTCTGCTTACATCCGCAGCTTTCCCCGCAGATATAGCCGCTGTTTGAGATATGTTCAGCCGGAATGCATTCTGCATCCGGTTCAATGACTTTCCGGATCTGATTGACAGCCTCTGCACCGGTAATATCGGTTTCGGGTTCATAGGTTGCCATATTGATCTCATTGAGAATGGATTCAGTGGTTGCATCAAAGCCGGTGACGATGATATCTTCCGGCACACGGATCCCGTGCTTGACCAGACGGTTGACCAGACCGATCGCCATGTGGTCACTTGCGCAGATGACGGCATCGGGTTTTTCGAGGTCGCCGCTTATGATGCGTTCGGCGAGCGTTTCACCGCTGGTATACCAGAAATCGCCGTAAAAGATGCGGTTCTGATCGACCTTCATTTCACGCCGTTCGAGTTCTTCCGTAAAGCCCTGAAGCCGCTTTTCGGAGACTTCATGCCCGTAAAAGCCGGTCAGGAACCAGATATTCCGGCAATGATGCTTGTCGATCACATGTGCAGTGATCTTGGAAAACGCAGATACATCGTCTGTTTTCACGATCGGATAATCTGCAAGCGGCAGATCAACCGTAACCACCGGCAGCTTGCATTGCTCTGCGAGCAGCTTTATGATCTGTTCTTTTACGTCGGTGACATGATCTTCTGAGATCATATTGGTATCGACGATGATGCCGTCGAGCAGATCAAACTGAATGAGCTGATAGATATTCAGTTCACCGTGCAGATATTCCTTAAAATAGTGCATGACCTGCACCAGCGGCGAAAAAACGACCGCATCATACCCATACTGATGACATTGTGCGAAAATGCCGCGCATGATCCTTCTGGCATAAATGCCTTCCGGATTTGCGGTGATAAACCCGATTCGTTTGCGTTTCATGATTTCCCTCCCGCATGCAAAGGATTTCCCGTATTTCTGTGTAAAGATGATTCTTTTGAATGATTCCCCTTGGTGTTTTGCCGAAATCCGGCACAGTGCACCGACACTGTAAGTGCTGCCCGATTATATATATGGCAGGACACATGAATTATATTTATTATATCATACTTATAATGAAAATTCAATAGTTTTTTTTGAA